>NZ_LIRL01000029.1 GCF_001419795.1 Streptomyces niveiscabiei | reverse complement strand
CCGCGCGGACAAGGCCTACCACTCCGCCGAGCACCTGCGGTGGCTGCGCAGCCACGGCATCGTCCCCCGCATCGCCCGACCGGGAATCGAATCCAGCGAGCGGCTCGGCCGACACCGCTGGAAGATCGAAAGGTCGATCTCCTGGCTCTTCGGCTACCGCCGCCTCACCGTCCGGTACGAGCGGAAGGGCACGCACTTTCTCGGCTTCCTCGGTCTCGCGGCCGCACTGCCGAGTAGCCGAGGGGAATCTCACCCCTCGGCTCTCACAGATCCGTACGTGACAGTCGCCCGTCATACGGCTCTTGTCGTTCTGATCGTCAGATCGCAACGGCCACGATGGTGCAGCGCCAGTGCGCGAACATGCGGGGATATCGCCGGGCGATCTCCTGCATCTTCGCGATGGCCCTCCGCTTGGCCGCGAGTCGCTTGTACTTCTGGCGGATCCAGCGCACCAGGTAGGCGTTGATGCGCATCAAGAAGGGATGCAGCTCCCAGGGCCGGAACCGGCCGTAGTAGTTGATCCATCCCGCCACGACAGGGTTGATCCTGCGGGCGAGCTCATGGAAAGACAGTTCTGAGCGGGTGTGCAGGTGCCAGGACCGCACCTCCCGCCCCATCTTCTTCAGGGCGTCCTTGCTGACCGCCGGCCCGAATGACAGGAACAGGTTCCCGTGCCGACTCCGGTTGCGCCTGGCGCGGAACGTGTACCCGAGGAACGTGAACGTCGTGTGCTCAAAGGCACGTTGGCGACGTCCGTCCCGGCAGTACACAATCCGGGTTTTGGCCGGGTGCAGTTGCAGCCCGACCTCGGCCATCCTGTCCGTGAGCGCGGCCAGCACCTCGCGGGCCTGGCGCTCGGTGACGCAGTGCAGCACCGCATCGTCTGCATACCGCTCGAACCAGACGGCCGGGAACTCCCGAGCCATCCAGGCGTCGAACGTGTAGTGCAGGAACAGGTTCGCCAAAACAGGAGAAACCGGAGCGCCTTGGGGCGTCCCGCACTCCCGTTCCAGCAGGGAACCGTCGGGTAGTTGAAGCGGCGCGCGGAGCCACCGATCAACATACAACTTCACCCAAACGGCGTCGGTATGCGCCTCCACCGCCTTGACCAGGAGGTCCCAGGGCACGCTGTCGAAGAACTTGGCAATGTCGAACTCCACCACCCAGTCCCGTTTCCAGCAGCGTTCCCGGCACTTCTCCACCGCGTCCAAGGCGGACCGTCCGGGCCGGTATCCGAAGCTGTCCGGATGGAAAACAGGCTCCACCCTTCGCATCAGATGACGGACCACTACGGTCTGAGCCACACGATCAGAGACAGCAGGAATTCCTAGAATTCTCTCGCCGTCTCCATGCGGCTTGGGGATAGCCACCGCCCGCACCGGAGGAGGAAAGTAGGAGCCCGACGACATCCTGTTCCAGACCCGATAGAGGTTGTTCTTCAGGTCCTTCTCAAAGTCGGCGATACTCTGCCCGTCCACTCCCGGCGCTCCCTTGTTCGCCCTGACTTCCTCCCACGCTTCCTTGATTTCCCACTTGGAAATATCAAACGGCTTGATCTGAGAATTCAACTGGTCCACCGAACTCCTCCCGGACGACATCCGGTTGATGCGATCAACACAGTCACGAACGACCCGGCCCCTTCGCTCTGCCCCCATTACAGGGGCTTCATCGCTACTACGAGCCGGTCCGCCAGCGCACCCCGCGTCGGTACTCAGCCCCTCGCAGTGTCTGCTGCTTGGGGTACTCCCTCTCGCCCGCCGCGAGGGCAGGGCAGTATCGGGACACGCCTTCTCCTGTTCCATGCGGAAGCCGCAGACCGGACTCACGTCGCCTACATGCCGGACACCGCCTGGCCAATAGACGGGCACCCGCCAGGCTCATCCCGGAGTTCAGGCCACACCCCGGTTTCGATGTCGTCTGTTTATATTTCGAAACGTCAGCAGCGATTCACTCGCGTTCGTCTTCCCGGTCCCCACCTGACGTCTCCCACGACGCCTTTTCCTCATCGCTCACCACAACGGTCTTCAACCAATGCAGCATGAGGCGGTTTAACGCCTCCCCCCGCAGGGCGACGCCAAAGGGCCACAAATCCTTCATCTTCCGCACAGCACCATTTCCAGAAGCTGCCCTACAACCAACTCCCTTTCATGTTCAGGACACAAGACCTGCTACAAAAAGCTAACCAACCTCACCACGTGAGACACACTCTTAGACCCAATGCCGTTGCTTTACGGGTTGGCGGGTTGGGGTCGTTGGATGCGGACTGCTGAACCGCCCCGGCTCGAATGGAGACTCGATTTCATGAAAGGATCGAGTCATGGCACGACCTTCCCGTTACCCGCTTGAGCTCCGCCGTCGTGCGGTGCGCATGGTCGCCGAGGTGCGCGACGACTACCCGAACGAGACAGCCGCCCTGCAGGCGGTGGCTGACAAGCTCGACATCGGCTCCCGCGAGACTCTGCGGAACTGGGTGAAGCAGCACGAGGTCGACGCGGGGACGCGTCCGGGGACAACAACGGAGGAGTCCGCCCAGCTGAAGGCGTTGAAGAAAGAGAACGCCGAACTCAAGCGGGCCAACGAGATCCTGAAGGCCGCGGCAAGTTTCTTCGCGGCCGAGCTCGACCGGCCACACACGCGCTCGTAGCGTTCATCGACGAGCACCGGGACCGCTTCGGCGGCGTCGAGCCGATCTGCAGAACGCTCACCGAGCACGACTGCAAGATCGCCCCTTCCACCTACTACGCCCACAAGAAACGCCTCCAAACGCCCTCCGCCCGTTCCGTTGTCGGCGTACTCTCCCTTCGGGCCGGGCCGGTACGTTTGAACGTCCCCAGTTGCTAGGCCACGTCGGTCTCTCGCTCAATGGCCTGGAGGCGGTTCTTGAGCCGGTAGCTCGGGCCGTTGATCGCGATCACTTCGCAGTGGTGCAGGAGCCGGTCGAGGATGGCGGTGGCGAGGACCTCGTCGCCGAAGACCTGGCCCCATTCGCTGAAGGTCTTGTTCGAGGTCAGGATGATCGAGCCCTTCTCGTAGCGCTTGGAGATCACCTGGAAGACCAGGTTCGCCTCGGCGCGTTCGAGGGGCTGGTAGCCCACCTCGTCGACCACGAGGACGCTCGGCCGCAGATAGGTGCCGAGTTTGTTGACGAGCCGTCCGGCCGACTCGGCGGCCTTCAGGTTGCGGACCATGTCGTCGAGGCTGGTGAAGTAGATCGAGTAGCCGGCCCGGCAGGCCGCGACCGCGAGGGCGACGGCGATGTGCGTCTTGCCCACCCCGGGCGGCCCCAGCAGGGCGGCGTTCGCCTTGCTGTCGACGAAGGAGAGGCTGGCGAGGTCTTTGACCTTGCGCGGGTCGAGCTCGGGCTGGAAGGAGAAGTCGTACTCGTCCAGCGTCTTGTGGTGCGGCAGTTTGGACAGTCGCAGGCCCTGGCGGAAGCGTCGGTCGTCGCGGACGGCGAGTTCTTCGGACAGGACCAGGTCGAGGAAGTCGAGGTAGCCCATCTTCGCCTCGTCGGCCCGGCGGGTGTACTCGTTGATGGTTTCCGCGAGGTGGGGCAGGCCGAGCTTGCCGGCCGTGGTGCGGATGCGGTTGCCGGTCAGCTCGCTCAAGACGGCTCCTTCGTCGGGGAGTTGGTGGTGAAGGGCCGGGTGCCGGTCAGTTCGTCATAGACCGACAGGGGCCGCCTCCCGACCTCGATCTGGGTTGCGGCGGACCGGTTCAGCAGGGCCTGCAACGGCCCGATGCGACCGGACGCGGAGGACTCGCTCCGCGATGGTGGTGGCTCGTCGCCAGTCGTGGTGCGGCGGTTCCTGCCGGTCGGCAGGCCGTCCCAGTGCTCGTCCTGCTTGACAACCACGCCGCGGCCGACCGCCCGCGGATGGCTGGACAGCAGGGTCTCGCCGCTGGCATCGGGAACGGTCGTGTGCAGCATGACCTGGGACTTCGTCGCCCTGATCTCGACCAGCTGACGTGGGCGGACCTTGCGGGCGGGCACCGAGTAGAGGTTCCCGCCGAACGCGACCAGGCAGTCCTTGCCGACCGGCCGCAGATGCCGCTCGGCCACCAGATAGGGCGACGGCGGCAACGGCTTGAGGGCGGCGTGATCCCGGGCGGCCCGGTGCCCGATGACCTCGTGGTGGGTGGCGTGGGTGCGGGCGCGTCGCTGCGGCACCCACGCCATGAAGGCGGCATCCAGTTCCTCGAGCGAGGAGAACGCGCGCCCGGCCAGCACGTGATCACGCACGATCAACACCTGGCGTTCGACCCGGCCCTTCCCGGTGGGCCTGTAGGCGGCCAGCACGTCGATGTCGAAGTCGTAGTGGCCTGCGAAGCCGACCGCTTCCGGATGCAGAGGCACCGCCTCGCCCGGGGCGACGTGCCGGCGCACAACGGTCTTGGTCCGGTCGTAGACGATCGACATCGGCACCCCGCCGAAGTGCGCAAACGCCCGCCGGTGGCAGTCGAAGAAGGTCTGCAGGTCCTGGCTCGTGGTGAAGCAGCAGAACGGGTCGCGCGAGTACGACAGCACCATATGGAACGAGTAGACCTTCGGGACTCCCAGGTGGGCGAGGATCTTGCCTTCATCACCCCAGTCGACCTGAGCCTGGGCCCCGGGAACCACCTCGAAGCGGCGGTGCATACCCGCCAACTCCCGCGGCCCGATCCCCAGTTCACCCGCGACACGCGGCCGGGCCTCCTGCAGATACAGCTTGACCCGCTGATAGTTGATCGTCGAGCCGTACTCCTTCACCAGACGCTCGTGCACCACGGCACCCTTGATGAGGATCTCTGCCCGCAGCATCGCGTCGATCAACGGCGCAACCTCGTCGACCGCCTTCTTCCGAGGCCGTCCATTCGACGTCCGCCTCGGCGGCACCGACGCCGCCGTGCTCGACAGATACTTGCGGACCGTCTTGCGGTCCAGCCCAGTCTCCCTGGCCACCTCCGTCAGACTGACCGCTCCTGACTCGACCAGAGCACGGAACCGCCGCAGTTCCAGCCAGCGCTGCGGGTCCAAAACCACCGCGCCACCGCCCTCCGCCACCCTTCACCGGACAAGCAGCAGAGTGCCGGGCACCACGATTCACCGCACCCTCAAGCGTCCCTTTTCACTCGTACGCGACCGGGGACGATCGTGGCCCTGGCAAGATTTTCGTGAAGCGGGGGCGTGCTCCCGTGCGCCGATGACGCTCCGTCACCGATAGCGGCGCCGGAGGTGGGCCATGAGGACGACGCGTTGACGGAGGAGTGGAACGCCGGCTCGGCCCGCCATGATCCTTTTCTGTAGCTTGAGGTCTGTGATGCGGCCTTCGTTGACGCCGGAGTTGAACGGGGTGGTGATCCCCTGCACGACGGCGGCCTGGTCCTCGCGGAGAGCCTTGGCGAGGCCGGACAGGGCCGGGAGGCGGGAGGCCGTGAGTTGTTCGAGCCAGCCGGGCAGCGGGGCGGCGTCGTGGGCATCGAGCATGGCCGCGAACTGCCGCACCAGGCCGTGGGTTCGGTCCAGTTCCGGGCAGTGTTCAAGGAGCCGCCGGAGGGCATCGGTGGCGTGCAGGCCGCGCCGGGACGGTGTGGTGGTGATCCATCGGGCGACCTGGCGGGGCGAGGGCGGTCGCTCGTGCGGCGTGTCGATCGGCAGCCCGCGGCGTAGTGGTGCGATGGCCATCTTGACTCGCTGGTAGTGACCTTGGTAGCCCTTGGCAGTGATCTCCCGGTGCAGCACCGTCGCGGTGTGCTCGCCCTCGTCCCACCGCTGCCGCAGATATTCCAGGTAGGGATCGAGGCTGGTGCTTCGCCGCGGAGGGGTGCGGCGTACGCACTCCTGCCAGGTGGCCGCGCGTGCGTACTTGGCCACCGTGCGCCGGTTCAGGCCCAGCTCGCGGGCCATGGCGCTGAGCGAGCGGCCGGTACCGGTAACCGCGTGCACCGCCTCGAACAGCCGCTTGGCATGGCGGCGAGCCCGAGTATCGGCCACCTCGGACCGTTCCGCCGGCGGCGTTGGAGGTGCGGCCGATTCGGGTTCAGGCACCGCGGCGGACAGGCATCCACGGTGGGCGGCGGCGATGTCCGACACCCGTTTCGACAGCCCCTGCCAGAGGTGGAAGCGGTCGCTGACCTGGACCGCGGCCGGGGCTCCGTCGGTGATGCCCTGACGATAGGTGAGCGAGCCGTCGCGGCACACCACCTCGACGCCTGCATGATCGCGCAGCCAGGCAGCGAGTTGCTCGGCGTCGCGTCCGGCCCACAACTCGATGGGCAGCCGCGTGTCGGCATCCACCAGCAGCGTGCCGTAGACGTCCGCGTACAGCGCGAAGTCGTCCACGCCCAGCACTCGCGGCGTCGGTGCCGACGGGAGCGGCATGCGCATCACGTGGAACAGCACACTCGTCCGTGACAGCGGCGCCTTGAGGATGTGCAGTAGTCGGGCACCCCCGCGGCCGGCCAGCAGTACCCCGGCTGCCTCCACCAGGTCCTGCAGCAGCGGACTGCGACGCTGGTAGCGCACCGTCAGCCCCTCGACCTGCTCGGCGAACGTCCGTCGGCCACAGCCCGGAGCATCGCAGAACAGCCGCCGCACCGACAGTCTGACCAGCACCGGCCGTCCGCCGATTGCGACGTCGGCAAGCACGCGCCAGTAGCGACTGTGTACCCGCGTCGACCCGAGGCCGCAGTCCGGGCACACTACCGCCAACTCGCGGGTGCGGGCAGCGACTCGGACCACGCCTCCCGCCGACCACACCCGCTCCACCTGCACCGCGTCCAGGTGCGGAGCCACAGTTCGTACGAGGTCATCACACTCGCCGACCATCCCGCTATCGGTGACGGAGCGTCATCGGCGCACGGGAGCACGCCCCCGCTTCACGAAAATCTTGCCAGGGCCACGATCGTGTGTACGCCGACATCCGTGCGCGATGAGGAACTCAAAGAGCGGATCCAGGGGGTCTACACGTCCAACTACCGCGTCTACGGCGCCCGGAAGATCTGGCGCGAGCTGAACCGGCAGGGACACTCAGTGGCCCGCTGCACCGTCGAGCGCCTGATGCGCGAGCTCGGTATCCAGGGAGCGGTGCGCGGCAAGCGCGTCATCACCACGGTCCCCGGCGGGCAGGCTGAGCGAGCCCCTGACCTGGTCGACCGCGACTTCGTCGCCGCCGCTCCGAACCGGTGCTGGGTGGCGGACTTCACCCATGTGAAGACGTGGTCCGCGACCGTCTATGTCGCGTTCGTCGTGGACACCTTCTCCCGCCGGATCGTCGGCTGGTCGGCGGCCACCGTGAAGGAGACCGTCTTCGTCCTGGACGCTCTCGAGATGGCCGTCTGGCAACGCGACCGGGATCAACGCCCAGTGCAGCCAGGCGAGTTGATCCATCACTCGGACGCCGGGTCGCAGTACACGTCGTTCAAGCTCGCCGAGCACCTGGACGCGGCCGGCATCGCCGCCTCCATCGGCTCGGTCGGCGACGCCTACGACAACGCCCTGATGGAGTCGACGATCGGCCTGTTCAAGACCGAGTTGATCAAACCCCAGCGGCCCTGGAAGACACTCTCCCAAGTCGAGTTGGCTACCGCCGAGTGGGTCGACTGGTACAACCACCGCAGGCTCCACGGTGAGATAGGCCACGTTCCGCCCGTCGAATACGAGGCCAACCACTACATGGAATACACGAAACCCCAGGTCAAAACCACAATCTGAGATCTCTAACGAACCCGGGGCGGTTCACCCACCTTCACTATGACCACGGGCGAACTCTCCCTCAAGATCAGACGCCGCGCCCTGGCCAAATAACGCCCCCTGGAATTCGCTGCGGCGACCTGCTCCTCAAGCGAACGACGTGATCATCCGATCGCCCCGCCGCCCCCGCTGCACCGGACGAGCAAGTCAGGCCCGGGGCTCTTCGGCGGTCGGGCGATCTGAGGTCATGGGCCTACGTGCAGGTACGGGGCCCAGCGCGTCGGCAGCAGGGGATAGCGCTCTCGAAGGGTCAGTTGCGTCTGGTGGAGCGCCGAGGCCGGTGCCAGGTGGTGAGGGCTGGCGGCCAGGTGGTGGTAGAAGAGGCGGGCTGTGTCGGCGGACGTGCTGTCGAGAACCGGCCACATCGATGCGAGGGCGTGTTTGAATCCGGATAACTGGCACGCTGCGGCGAGGGTGATGCCTTCGTCGGCGAGGGCCCATCCGCCGCTGGCGGTCTCGCACGCGGACAGGTACACGAGTTCGGCGTGTGGGAGGTGCAGCCGCGCGAGAGCAGCGATGCCCAGCTCTTCGTCGTGCAGTTGCAGGTAACTGGCGCTGGGCCGGTGCGGATTGCTCACGCCGTGGCATGCGAAGTGCGCCCAGGTGCAAGACTGCAGCGCCGCGGTGACGTCGGCGCGCGTGGCCGCGGATCCCTGGAGCACGACCGGGTCGTGGAAGTGACGTGTGACTTCGAGGGTCTCCTTGAGCATGCGTGGGGTGCTCAGTCGTTCTGACGCGGTGTCCGGGCCGACGGTGCCCACAGCGAGCAGCCGAGGGCCCTGGGCGCCCTCCGTGCCCGGCCGCCGCGGGGTCCGCTGCGTGTTGCGGAGGGCCTGCACACTGACCGTGTAGGAGGAAATGGCCCAGTCCAGCACGCTGTCTCCGGGGACCCCGCTCACTCCGGCGGCGTGCAGCGGCAAGAAGGAGAACAGACCGGTCGGTACCCACCACAGGCGGGGCAGGGGACGTCCGGCGGCCGGGGCGCCGGTGAGGCCCAGATGCTCCAGCACGGGGTGGGCCAGAGCGTGCCACATCCACTCCAGCACCTCACGCAATGGTGCCTGCACCATGACCTGGGCGGACTCGTCATCTGTGTTGACGTTGGCGAACGGAAGGGTCTCCGTGAATTGCAGGACGCGCTCGTGCAGCGTTTCCACGGTCACGTCGGGCAAGGGAATCGACGTCAGCTCGCCCGCCCGGATCACCAGGGCGTCGCAGCGGGTACGGCTGACGTTCGGGATGACCACCACCCCCTCAGGATCGGCTCCTTCGGGTGCGGCGAGCAGGGCTGGTGCGCGGACGGGGGCGAACAGCTCCGAGCAGCCGGGCAGTTGACGCGCTTCTCGGGCCAGTTCCTCCCAGCGCATCGCGAGGCGGTGACGGTCGTCCGCAGAGAGTTTGTCGGCTCCGAAGGGTTCGTTCCACCTGGCACTGCTAAGCCGTTCGCCGACGGACTGCATCTCCTCCGCCAGTCGCGGGGCGGCGGCGGCCACCGTAACCAGTTCCTGCCGGGTCTGCATGGCGTACGTGTGCAGGATGGCGCGCCCCTGTTCCAGCATCTCCAGAGCGCTGCCAGGATCACCGCAGTGCAGTGCGGCCGCGGTGGCCTCGGCCGTCATCCCGGAGGTCTGTGACAGTCCGCGTTCCAGGTCGTCGCGGGGTACCTGCCGGGGGAGCATACGGGGCAGCAGGCCGATCGCGTCGCGTAGGTCCCGTGCCGCACGGGGCCAGTCCCCCTCTTGTGCCGACCAGATCCCGAGTTGCTCCGCGCAGCTCACCCTCGCTTCAGGCGAGAGCAGGAGATTGCCGGCTGCCTCGCGCATCAACTCGTGCGCCCGGATCCGGTCCCGTTCGTCACGGCTCCGCTCGAAGCGCCTGTGCAGGTGCCAGGCGAGGGCGGCCTGGTTCGAGGCACGGGCGGGCGAACGGGCGGGCTGCTTGGAGTGTCCCAGGAGGAACTCGCGTGCGCGGATGACAACGTCCAGGGCGTCGGTGTGCGGGGAGTTCTCCGCCAGCACAGGACGGAGGTCCCAAACGAGCAGTTCCAGAAATTCGAGTGCCTCCTCATCGTGGGGGGAGACTGTCGGCAACAGGCCGTGTAGGGCGGCGAGTGACTCGTCGACGGAACTGATTCCCAGCCGGAGCCGCTCGGCCAGTGGATAACGCCGGGTCGCAGCGCCCGCTGCCGACTCGTTTTCGAGATTCCGTGCCTGCTGAAGCGCGAAGAGCGCTAGGAACTCGTCGTAGGGGGAATCGTTGTGGATGCGGGCGCGGGCCCGCTGCGCCGAGGCGAGCTTCCGCCGCAACGCGATGCGCAGTTCGGCAGGGCCCGACTTGGCTGCGCCGTGGAGCACGAGGGTCGCCTCGTCCAGGTCGGTCGAGTCACCTGTGTCGTAGAAGCGGTCGATCAGCAACTGCGCCAGCACACCGGCCGCCTCGGCCTGGTCCGCCGAGCCCGGCTGGGTCGCTGCCCGGAGTTCGCGCACGGCCTCGATCGCCTCGGTGCGCAACGACGACTGGGCGGTGGCCAGGCGGAGGTCATCCAGGGTCAGGACGAGCTGCTTGAGATAGTCAAGGCGCTTGCCGTCTCCGGGGGCGGCTTCGCGTGCGGCGCACCGGTACAACTCCACCGCCTCCGCCAGCTCGACCCTGCGGTTGCGCTCGACAGAGCTGCCGTACAAGATGTCGGCCGCTTTGCCGGCCGTGTCGGCACGCTGCGGGTGTCCTGTGGGCACGAGTCGGAGGGCCCATCGGGCGACGGTGGCGGAGTCCTCGCGGAGGTGACTGCCGACCTTGCCCTCGGACGAGGTCAGCTGGTGCCACAGCACTGCGAGCAAAGCGAGGACACGCTGCTGGAGCAGTTCACTGCCGAGGGGCATGCCGAGTACAGCGGCACGGTGAACCTCCGCGTCGGATGCGGGTGCCCGGGCCGGCTGCCTTGGGAGTGCACTCCGCACGGTGGTGTCCATGCCCGCGTGGTGGAGGTGCTCGAGTGCTTGGCGCAGACTGAGCTCCACGCTCTCCCGCTGAGGGGAGGGCAGTTCCACGCTGAGCAGTGCGCGGTGCCAGGCTGTCGCGGCCCGGGCGAGCGCGCGCGTGTCCTCGTGTCTGAGGTAACAGGTCATCAGGGCGCCGCCGAGCAGCGCACGGCCTTCCGCGATGTGCGCCGGAGGCAGCGCGCCTACCTGGAGGGCGTGGTCCAGGTCGTCGATCGCCCGGTCGAGGTGCTTGCGGAGGCCGGTTGCCCAGTACAGGTCGAGGCGGATCGCGCTCTGGTCCCACTGGCACGTGGAACGGGATTGCTCGTTCGTAACCAGGCCCAGCGCCGTGTCCAGGAAGGAAAGTGCTTCCTCCAGGCGTGCGGTGTGTCCTTCCCCTGGCGTCGTCTGGGGGTGAGCGTTCTCGTGTTGGAGTCTGACCGCCAAGGAGGCGTAATGCAGGAGCCGGACGTACGGTTCCGGCCCTCCGGCGGCGTCGGCCGTTGTACGGCGTACGGATTCCACGGCGCGGTCCACGCCGAGGTCGCCGCAGCGGTGGTCGAAGAGACCGGCGAAGATCCAGTCGGCGTGGCGGGCGTGCAACACGGGATCACTCGGGTGGGCCTCCGAAGCCTTACGCAGCGCTGACACCGTTTCCTCGATGACCGTGGCCGTCGACCTGACCCGGCTGCGTGCGATCAGAGCCGTGAGGAGGCTGTTGCGCGCCAGTGGGAATTCGCCCTCCGCGCCTTCTCCCTCCGGCCAGTCGGTCACGGCCTGGACTAGTTCGTCAACTGCCCTGTCCAGATGCGCCGGGTCACGTGTCTCCCGATGGAGACTGTGCAGCTTGTTGCCGTACGACAGGCGCCGTTTCGCGAGGTGGAGCCGGTCGTCCGACGGCGTCATCCTGACGGCCTCACCTTGCACCGCCAAGCCCTCGGTCAGCGCAGCTACATCGCCACAGTGCTGGTAGCGGAGTCCGAGCATCATGCCCAGGTGGTCGAGAACCATGGGACGCAGGGAGTGGCCGACGGGAAACACCCGGACGTACGCACGCATCCCCTCCGCGCATTCCGTGTACAGATCCTCTCTTCCGTTCTTGAGGGCCCAGTACGCGTGGGAGGTGAGTTGCTCGACGTTGTCCTGGATCTTGTCGTCGGAGTGGGTCATGTGTTCCCGGTTATTTCGAGTTGAGCGGGGTAGCGCCCGAACAGAGCGCGTGCACCATCGGCTGCATCACCATAGGTACCAGCTGGCGGACCGAACGTCCGCGAGATCGAGAACTGCCGTGGCACGATGGTCCGGTGACGGCACAAGAGAACACCCCCACGTGTGAACGCAGTGCAGAGCATCAGCTTCCCGACGGCACCCGCGGTCTGGCGGAGATGCTGCTGGCCGCCCTCGCCGGATCGGCTCTGATTCCCTTCATTCAGGCGATGGCGACACGGGCGGGCGACGATCTCTACACCCGGGTGCGTGACCTGTTCCGCTCGGACCAGCGCCGCGACGCGGAGCAGCAGGTGGCCACCAGCAACGAGTTGGTGCTGGCCGACGTGCGGGCCCGGACGATCCTCCAGGTGCCCACCTCCGTCTCCGTTGCCGAGGCACGTGCGCTCGCCCGAGCGCGCCTGAGCCGCGAAGACGGTGCATGGGTACTCGTGGCCTGGGATGCCGACCGGACCCAGTGGACCGTCCGCACGGTCGCCAGCCCTCCCGCCGGAGCGATCGATGTGTCGGACGCCTCCGACGGTTCAGGATCCTGATACCGCGGACCGGGCCACCGGCGAGCCTGTGCGTCTTTGAGCGCTCCCAGACGGTCGAGCTGACGCACGTTGACGTCAGCTAGGCAGCAGGAAAGCCTTGAGACACTTCCGGGCTGGAACAGGTTGACAGACCGCATAACCGCAGTTGACATCCACGAGCACCAGGCGGGTGCGGGGTCGCACGACGGGGTGTCGAGTGCCTTCTCAGCGGCGGTGAGGGCCCTGCGGCACAGGCCGCCCTCGTTGAGGGCGGCGAGGGCGCGGGCCTGGCGCAGGTGGAGGAGGGACCGCGCGGCGGGGTGCTGGGTGCGGGGGATGGCATGTTCGAGGATGTCGGCCGCGGCGCGGGAGTCCCCCAGCCACAGCAACTGGTACGCGAGGTCGGACAGGATGCCCGCGCTGAGGTCGCGCTGGTGCGCGGTGTGGGCGTTGTGGAGGGCGGCGTGCCAGAAGCGGCCGGCGGAGGCGTGGCGGCGTTCGTCGAAGTGCTGCCAGGCGATGGCCTGCGAGAGGGAGGCGGCCAGGGTGTGCAGCCGCTGCCCGGCGGCGGGGGTGTAGCGGGACTCGCTGATGAACTCGGTGACTGTGGTCAGGTGCGCGCCCAGCAGATGACGGGTGCGGTGCCTGCGTTCGGTGGCGAGGCGGATCAGCTCCGTCCCGGTCGCCTCCAGCCAGTCGAGCATCTCGGCGTCGACTTCGCCGGGCGCGGCGAAATGCGCGAACCGGCCGGGCTCGGTGGCGGCCCACTGATACGCCAGAACGGCCAGCGAGCCGCTGGTGTAGGCGATGAACGACCGGCGGTCCAGGGAGGACATCAGGGCCTCTCGGAGTGAGGGGACGGCGTTGTGCGGGCCGAGGGGCAGCGGTCTGTCCTGGCCCGGGAGCCAGTGGGGCCAGCCGAGATGGGCGACGGCCGCGTAGTCGATACCGAGGACCTCGGCGATGAGCGGCTGGGATTCGTCTTCGTCGGGGGTGGCCCGGCCGGTCTCCCACTTGGAGACCCGTGACCCTCTGGTGCCCGAGCGCAGGCCGCGGCGCTTGGCGGCCTGCCGGATGCGTCGGGCCAGTTCTTCCTGTGGCCATCCGCGCTCGTTCCTGGCGTGCGCGAGGGGGTGGCGGATTTCGTTGTCCACCCGCCCATTGCACCACCCGCTCCGCGGCGGGGAGAGGTGTTCGAGGAGACCGGGGATAGGGCGGGGATAGGGATTTCCTCTGGGCGCCGAGGCCGGTGACCGCTGTACTCGTCGTGTTCCGCCCGGCACCCCGCGTGATCGGGCGGAGCGCGGCGACGACCGTTCCTTATGGCCTTGTCCCGCCCGCCGGGCTGTGTCTCCCCCCGTTCGTCGGGCGAGGGCCGATCGGAACCGTCACCAACGCCGTACGCCCGCCGTCACCGAGGTACAGGGAGGGGCTGCCATGTCGTACGACCACTGAGCCCGAGAAGTCCGGGCGGGCCCGTCCGATGAGGCGGGCCCGCCCTTCCCGCTCCGGAAGGACCCGCGATGCCGTCTGTGACCGACCGTTACGACCCCTTGGACGCGGAGATCCTGCGCGACCCCTACCCGGTGCTGTCCGAACTGCGTGAGCACGTACCGGTGTTCTGGCACGCGGGCATGGATTCGTGGGCGCTGACGCGGTACGCGGACTGCGTGCGGGTGCTGCGCGACCACGTGACGTTCGCCCGTGACCCGCGGCGCACCGGGGGCACGGTGCCTGAGCCGTCCTTGAGCGTGCAGACCCTCGACCCGCCCCGGCAGAACGCGGTGCGCTCTCTGTTCATGACCGCGCTGCGCGCCCAGGACCTGACCGGGGTCGAGGACCGTGCCCGCCTCCTGGTGCGCGAGCGGCTCAACGAGTTGGCCGGCGCGGGCCCGTTCGATGTGGTGGCCGAGATCGCGGTGCCGCTGTCCGTGGCGGTTGTCGCGCATCTGCTGGGTGTCGAGCCCCCACCGTACGGTGAGTTCGCCGCGGTGTCGGACGCAATCATGCGGAGCATGGACGGCGGCCTCGACCCCGCGCTCGTCGAGCCCGGCCGCGTCGCCCGCCAGCAGCTGAGCGACCTGGTCGACTCCTGGTTCGCGACCTCGGCCCGGCCCGGCCTGCTGGCCCGGGTACGGCAGGCGGTGGCGCCCGACTCCGACGCGCTGACCCGGCTGTACGTGAAGAACACGGCACGGGTGATGTTCCAGGGCGGCTACAGCACGATGGCAGCCGCCATCGGCAACGCCGTGCACACCCTCCTCGTCCACCCGGGAGCCCTTGACCGAATGCGGGACCGGGCTCTGCTGGCCACGGGGGTGGACGAGCTGGTGCGCTTCGACGGGCCGGTGCAGGGCACCACGCGCACGGCGGTGCGCTCCGGCTGGATGGGCGGCGTCTGCATCGAGGCGGGGCAAAAGGTCGTCCCGCTGTTCGCGGCGGCCAACCGCGACCCGGCCGCCTTCGCACGGGCGGACGACCTGGTGCTGGACCGCACCCCGAACCACCACCTCGGCTACGGGTGGGGGCCGCACTCCTGCATCGGGACGACCGTCGCCCAAGCCGGGCTGCGCGCCCTGGTCACGGCTTTCAACGACCACCCGGCCCGGCTGGCTGCCGCCGGCGAGGGGGTACGGCGCCGGGCGGCGACCATGCGGGCCTTCGACACACTGCCCGCCGCTCTCCTCGTCTGATCCCTCCCCAGCCCCCGTCCTTCAGGAGTCCGCTGTGCGCATCCTCATCGGCAACCACATCGATCCGTCCATCCGTGAGCGCCACGACATGCGGGCCTGGCCCCAGCGTCTGCTCTGGTTCGCCCGACCCGGTGACCTGCTCATCCTGTGCTGCGAGCTGGACGCGGCGTTCGCTGACCACGCCCTGGCCCACACCGGTGTGAAGCGCGAGGAGCTGACCGTCCTGGTCGCACCGGCCGGAGCCTACGACGAGAGGCTGTTCGATCCCGCCTCGCTGACCGTGCCCGCCTTCGTGGACAGGGTGCGGACCGCGCTCGGCCCGGCCGGGGCCGGCGCGGTGAGCGAGGTGTTCGCGCTGTGGCCGTCGGCCGCCGTGGCACGGCTCGTCGACGCCCTGGGCGTGGCTGACCGCTTCCCCGGGGCGGCCTTCTTCGGGCAGGGCGGCGGGGAGATCGGTAACAACAAGGCGAACTTCCGGGCCCTGGCCGCGGCGGCCAGGGTGCCGATCCTGCCGGGCCGCGTCTGCCGCAGCCGCGCCGAAGCGACGGAAGCGGCCGGCGCGCTGCTGGAGCGCTCCGCGTCGGGGGCGGTTGTGGTCAAGCAGGCCCACAATGGGGCCGGGGTCGGCAACCAGCTCCTCGTGCGCGATGCGGAGATGGCCGTGGACCACGTCGGGGCCCGGCACCTGCACCACCTGGCCCCGGGCGTCGACGGCGTCGCCGCGTACTGGGCGGAGCGGTGGCCGTGGGCGAGCGGGAACGACCGGTGGCCGGTCGTCGTCGAGGAGTTCGCGCCCGGCGCCGACGCGGTGTACTCCGAGCACTACGCCGCAGACGCGGGCACCCGGGCCACCGAGACGGGCCGCTTGCTGTACGTCGGGCGACGCCTGAGCCACTAGGTCGTACCGCTGGACGGGGTCACCGAGCCGGTACGGACCGCCCTGCTGGACGGCGGCGCCCGGCTGGCCGAGGCCTATCGGGCGTTCGGCTACCGCGGCCACCTGAGCGCGGACGCCCTGGTCCTGCCCGACGGGGCCGTGGTCTTCACCGAGGTCAACGCCCAGGTATCCGGCAGCCTGCACATCTACCAGTCGATCGCCCAGGGCATCGTCGACGTCACCACCGCCCCGGCCCGGCAGGTGGTCGAGTACCACGTCCCGCCCAGCTGGGCGGTGCCCTCGTTCGCCGCGTTCCTGGCCGCGCTCGACGAGCTGGGCCTGACGTACGACCCGGCCACCCGGACCGGGGTGATCGTGTCGATGCCCGCCATCCCCCTCGCCCCCGGGGAGCCGGTGCAGTTCGTGTTCTGCCTCGCCTACGACCCCACCGAGGGCCACCAGCACGCGTTCGACCGGCTCGACGCGCGGTTCGCGACCGTGCCCGTCGGCACCTACGACGCCAGCCAGCACGTCGCCACCGGCGCCGTGTCCTTCTCCTCCTGACCCGGGAGCCACCCCATGCCCCCTCCCTCACCGCGGCCACCGAGGCCGCCCGACTCTCCCCCGTCTTCGACGCGGACAAGCTCGCGGCCGAACTCGCGGCCGTCACCGCCCACACCTGGAACGTGCAGCGCACCCACACCTACGGCGGGCAGACGGGCCGGCCAGCCGCGATCGACTGGCGGGTCCTGCCCCTGCGCAGCCTCGGCGGCGATCCGGAACGCACCGATCCGGGCGGCCCCAGCCCGAAGCCGTTCGCGCCGACGCGATGGCTCGACCGACTGCCCTACCTCGCGCAGATCCTGGACTCGGTCCCGGCCCCGCTGAACGCGGTGCGGCTGATGGCGCTGGGGCCCGGCGCCGTCTCGGACCCGCACCGCGACCCCAAGTACCGGCTGGACCGGGGCATCGTGCGCCTGCACATCCCCGTCGTCACCGATCCGGGCGCGGTGCTCGTCCTGGACGGCGTCGAACACTGCTGGCAGCCGGGCACCTGCTGGTACGGCGACTTCTCCCGCGAGCACCTGGTGCGCAACACCGGCACGACGGTCACCCGGGTCCACGTCGTGATCGACGCTCTGCTCACCGCTGATCTCGCGGCCTGGTTCCCGGACGACTGGCAGGAGTTCCTCGCCCACGGCGAGGTCCTGTTCAACCGCACCGGCCCCACCGGGGCTCCCGCCTGGCCCGGCGGGCTGCCGTACGAGGCGCTGCTCCCGTCCGGGTTCGCGGACTTCGACTCACCCGCCCCGCTGGACGGCTCCCTCATCCCCGCCCGCATCGACCGCGACGCCGACAGCGTCCTCGCCCTGACGGTCGCCGGGCGCACCTTCGCGCTCGTCCCGGTCGACGACGCCGGGGAGTTCCGGTTCTCCGGCTGGAGCGAGCAGCGCACCCTCCAGCCCGACGGCGATGGCGCGGGCCTGACTCTGCGGGTCCGCCGCGGCCGTGCGCTCGCCGACCGGCATGTGACCGCCGCGCCCCGCGCCTCCTGACCCGTCCCGCAGACCTGAGAGAAGAGGAACACCCCATGCCCCGCCTGAACAGTCACGACGACTTCACCCCGCTCAAGGAGGTCATCGTCGGGTCCGCCGCCAACTACCTGTCGCACGAGCGTGACGTCAGCTTCGAGCTGTTCCACCACGAGAACCTGAGCGGCTTCCGCTCCGACTGGGCCTATCCACGCCTGACGAAGGCGGCGGCCGGCCACCGGGAGAGCTGGGCCATCAAGGCGCGGTACGCCGAGGAACTGCACGAGGACGTGGAGGCACTGGCCGCCGTCCTCGCCGGGCTCGGGACCGTCGTGCACCGGCCGCTGCCCCTGCCGCCGGAAGCGGCGCCCATCGCGGGCCTGGGCTGGGAGGCCGCCCCCACCCCGGCGCTGAACATCCGCGACAACACGCTGATCCTCGGCGACGAGCTCATCGAAACGCCGCCCGCGATCCGCTCCCGCTACCTGGAGACTCGCCTGCTCGCCCCCGTCTTCACCAGCTACTGGGAGGCGGGCGCGCGGTGGACGACGATGCCCCGCCCCACCCTCACCGACAACAGCTTCGACCTGTCGTACGCGCGCGACACCGCGACCACCCTGGGCGGGCCGACCGAGGCCGTCGACGACCCGCAGCCCAGCCCGTACGACGTCGGCGTGGAGATGATGCTGGACGGCGCGCAGGTCCTGCGACTGGGCCGCGACCTGGTCGTCAACGTCGCGCAGGCCAACCACGCCCGGGGCGCCGAGTGGCTCCAGCGGCACCTGGGCGAGAGGTACCGCGTCCACCAGGTGTGGCGGATGGCGGACAACCACATCGACAGCATGGTCCTCGCCCTGAAGCCGGGGGTGTTCCTGGCCCGGCACGACGGCATCCGAGACCTGATGCCCGAACGCTTGCGCTCGTGGCGCTACATCGTGCCGCCGGAGCCGGACGCGGGCGCGTTCCCGGTCTACGACGACTACGAGGATCTGGTCCTCACCAGCCCCTACATCGACCTCAACGTCCTGTCCGTCGACGAGAACACCGTGCTGGTCAACGAGGACTGCACCGGCCTGGCCAAGACCCTCGACGCGGCGGGCTTCACCACCGTGCCGGTACGCCACCGCCACCGGAGGCTGTTCGGCGGAGGCTTCCACTGCTTCACCCTCGACACGGTCCGCGAGGGCACCCGCGAGGACTACCTGGCGTGAGCGCGCCCCGCGTCCTGCTGCTGGAGGCGACCGGCCCCGAGTCCGGCGAGATCGCCGAGGCCGCCGCCGCCTCCGGCTACCAGGTCCACGCCGCCACCGATCCCGCCACACACTCCGCCTACGGCACCAGCCTCCGACGGCTCCTGTCCGGCTGCCTGCTGGCCGACCTCTCCCGCCCCGACCGCGCCTTGAAGGACATCGTCGGATACGCCCGCCGGATCGGCGCCGACGCGGTGCTCACCGCCAACGAGTACCTCACACCACTGCTCGCACAGGCGTGCGCCGAACTCGGCCTGCCGGGCAACGATCCGGCCCGCGCGACCATGGCCCGCGACAAGGCCGCCATGAGCGAGGCGTTCGCCCTCCACGGCGTCGCCGCGCCCCGCACCCGCGTCCTCACCGACGAGGACGAACTACGCCTGCTCCGCGCCAGCGGGGAGATCGCCCTCCCGTGCGTGATCAAGCCCGCCGACGGCGCGGGCTCCACCGGCGTCACCGTCCTCACCGACCCCGCCCGCGCGGCCGACGCCTGGCGGACAGCAGCCCGCTCGCCACGCGGCATGTACGGCCTGCCACCCGACCCGCGCGTCCTGGTCCAGGACTACGTCGAGGGCACCGAGTACAGCGTCGAATCGATCACCCAGCACGGGACGACCACACACCTGTGTACCACCCGGAAGACCGTCACCCAAGGCGCCCACCGGGTCGAAGTCGGTCACAGCCTGCCCGCCGCCCTGCCCCCGGACACCGAGCGGGCTGTGCACCAGGAGGTGGAACGGGCGATCACCGCGGTGGGCATCCGCAACGGCGCCTCGCACACCGAGGTCATCGTCGGCGGGGACGGGCAGTGCTCGGTCATCGAGATCGGGGCCCGCCTCGGCGCCGGACACATCGGCGTCCTCCTGCGGCACGCACTGGGTATCGCCCCGTGGACAGCACTCCTGGACACCGCCCTCGGCCGCCCCGCGCACCTCACCCCGGCCCGACGCGCGTACGCGAGCGTACGGTTCTTGACCAGCCCTCACACCGGCCGCCTGGCCGCGGTGACCGGCCTGCCGAAGGAGGGCCCCGGGGTGCCCGACGTCCGCCTGCGCACGGCCGTCGGCCAGACCGTAGGACCGGCACAGACCAACCGGGGACGCCTCGGCCACTTCATCGTCACCGGTCCCGATCCCGCCGCCGTCGAGCGCCAGGCCGAGCAGTTACTCGCCCGGATCACCGTCGTGGTCGACTCCGACGGCGCGTCGCACTGCGCCGGATCACCCGCGGTCCCGGGCCGGGCCCGGAATAGGGAGGCAACCCGTGCACCGTGAGCCGAACACCCCGCACATCGGGCAAGAGGACCCGTCGGTGATCCTGCCGGGCGAGTTCGACGCGCTGTTCCACGGCGAAGCCCGTTCCGGAGGCTTCAGCCGGGTGGCCCGGATCGTCGATCCGGCGCTGCCCCCGGAGGCCGAACCGTTCTCCTTCCTCTGTGCCGACCTGCTGCACCACATCGCCGCCGAACTGGCCCTGGAAGAGGGCGAGGTACTGGCCGATCTCGGATGCGGGCGCGGCGGCCCCGGTCTGTGGCTGGCCCGCGCGGCACGCGCCGACCTGGTCGGTATCGACTTCTCGCCGGTCGCGGTGGACCAGGCCCGCCAGCGGGCCGGCACCCACGCGATGAAAGGCACGGCGCACTTCGTGGTGGACGACCTGACCGCCACCGGGCTTCCCTCTGCGAGCGTGTCGGCGGCCGTCTCCATCGACGCTCTCCAGTACGCCGACGACCGCGCCGCAGCAGCCCAGGAAGCACGCCGGATTCTCCGCCCTGGCGGACGTCTCGTCGTCACCGGCTGGCACCCGCTCAGCCCCGGCGCCCCACGGCTGTCCGAACGGCACCGCCACAGCGACTGGCCCGCGGTACTGCACGCCGCCGGGTTCACCGCCGTGCACTGCCACGCCCGTCCGGCCTGGACCGACACTTACCAGAACATCTACCGCGTCGCGCTCCAGCTCGGCGACCCGGGCCCGGACACCGCGCTCGCCGGACTGCAAAGCGAAGCCCGCCGGCGCCTGCCCACCGCCCATCTCCTGCGCAGAGTCGCCGTCACGGCCGTATCCGGCTGAACGTCAGTTCAGATCGGCCAGAACGGCGGCCATGGCGTCGTAGGTGTTCTCCACCCCGGCGGCGTTGCCCAGCCGGTGACGCTCCAGACGGACGGCGCCAAGGTGGCGGACCTCGTAGACCAGTGAACGCCACACCGCGGCGGGAGAACGGTCCCGCTCCCCGTACGCCTCCCAGAACGCCACGCGCTCGTCCTGCTTCGCCAGCGCCATGCGGATCGTCCAGTCCGCGGCCGGGTCCCCGAACCAGGTGCGGTCCATGTCGAGCACCCCGGTGATCGTGGGCTCCGCAGCCGCGGCGTCGAGCATCACGTTGACCGTCCTTCACTAGGCTCCCTGGAGTTGTCGGATTCGACTGCTCTGGAGGGGACTTGGACGAGGAGTACACCGATGGGTGGAGGGCCGAGTGCTACGACTTCCTCAAGCCCCCGCCGAGCCTGATCTACGAGAGCCTCACATCCCTCGCGTCCTTCGGCGACATCCATGTACGAGCCGCCCAGAACGCTTCTCGGCACGGTACGCCGATCATCATCCCGCCAGTCGGGGTTCGCCCGGACCCTCGCTTGAACCTGTTCTTCCGAGCCAGCCCCATGACCGGCCGAAAGCCGAGAACTTGGCGGCGCTACGCGATGGCCCTGGTGGTGTGGCTCAACTTCCTCTACGCCGTCGGCCGGCACTGGAGTGAGGCGACGCCGCGTGATGTCGAGGCGTTCAAGGACTGGCGTCTGACCGACGTCCGGAATCCTGAGCGCATCAAGCCGGGGAGCTTCGACACCGATCGCGCCGCGCTGAACACCTTCTACACCTGGGCATCGGGTACGTACGCGATCCCGAACCCCGTGCCCAGCGTCCCGCCCGCCGAAGAGGACGAGTACCAGGCCGATGAGATCGGACCAGACGACGGCCGGCGCCCGCGGGACGGCATTCGCCCTGCGGGCGCCCGCCGACGGCAGGTGAAGTGGCTGTTGAGGGCCGCCTTCGAGCAGTGGCGGGACATCGGGCTGCGTGGCTACGGATTCGACGGGCTTCGGGCGCCGGGCTGGC
Source organism: Streptomyces niveiscabiei (assembly GCF_001419795.1). Lineage (GTDB taxonomy): Bacteria > Actinomycetota > Actinomycetes > Streptomycetales > Streptomycetaceae > Streptomyces > Streptomyces niveiscabiei. The sequence goes on along the minus strand of NZ_LIRL01000029.1, from coordinate 14,077 downwards.
GCGGGGTGAACGAGGACCGCGACGCGGTGTTCGTCGACGGGCTGTACAGCACCGGGCTGCGGCTGCAGGAGTGGGCGAGCGTGCTCGACGTCGAGTTGCCCGTGGGCGTGGAGGGGAACTTCCCAAAGGCGTGGCTGGCGGCAGCGTGCATCAAGGGGAGGAAGAAGGAGGGGCGGACGTACCGGATCCCGCGCCGCGTGCTGCGGGACATCGCAGGCTACTATGACCCGCTGGAGGGGTCACGGACGGATGCGATCCGGCGGGCCCAGCGGGCGGGCCGGTACGAGCAACTGCCATACGTGCGGGTCGTGTCCGGCTACAACGCGCGTTCACGCTCGCTGCGGATCGAGGGGCAGCCGAAGGGGCTGTCGCTGGATGCGATCGGTCCCGACGAGCGTCGTCTGCTGTTCCGCCGTACGGCCGAGGGGCTGGAGCCGCTCGCGTTGTGGCTCGCGCCGAGCGGGTTGCCGAAGAAGCCGGACGGGTGGGAGGACACCTTCCAGGCCGCGAACGCGCGGATCGCCGAGAAGTGGGTGCGGTGGACGGTGCTGGAGCTTGAGGGCGAGGAACGCGAGCGCCGCAAGGAGCTGTGTCCGCTCTGGGCCCGGCCCCACATGTGCCGGCATTCTTTTGCACTGAAATGGTTCTCTTTGCTGTCGATGGTGTGGCAGCCGTCCGTTGACGGATTCACCGCCCGCGAACTGGCCGATCTGCGGGACCAGTTCGGCGACGTCTGGTACGCGCTGTCCACGCTGCTGGGGCACGACGACCCGGCGGTCACCAAGGACGTGTACCTGGAACCGTTCACCGCGCTGCAGGTCGACTACCTGATGGCGCTCCTGGACGAGGACGAGCAGCCCGCCGTGGACGCATTGATCCGCACGGTCGCCGGTGCCGGCGGGCGCACCCTGATGCCGCTCGCCGTGACAGCGGGGGCCGGGACCGAGAGGGCGGGGGCATGAGCACGCGATCACGCGGCGGCCGGAAGGCGGCCCAGCCGCCCGCCGGGTGGCAGGCACCGCAGCGCCTCCTCACGGAAAGCGGCGGCACCGCCGTGCGGTACCTCAGCCAGTCCGGGAACGATGAGCGGATCTTCGACTTCGGCAACATCCGCGACAAGAACGGAGACCTGGTCGAGATCCCGGTCGGCGTCCAGCAGTGGCTCGCCCGTGCGTTCACCCGCCGGACGTCTCCCCGCTCGGGCGTCACCCGGCTCTCGGGGGCGGGCGCCGTCTACACGGCCGCGACCAACATCGCTCGGTACCTCACCACCCTCGATCTCGCCCCGCACGGTCCTCACGCCATCACCCCTGCCCACATGAAAGGGCTCTGGGACTTCTGCGGCCGGACCCGATCTCAGCGGTCATACCTGGAGGGACTGCGCGCGTTTCTGCGCGATGACCCGGAACTGCCCGAGGCATCCCGTGCGGTGCTCTTCGCCCAGCGCCTGCCCGAGTGCGACGAGCGCGAGGAGACGCTGGCCTACTCGGACGACGAGATGCAGCTGATCATGACCAAGGTCCGGGGCGACCTGCGGCAGGCCCGGGACCGGATTCGTGACGGACAGCGGCTGCTAGGACTACCGCAGCGGCGAACTCACCGACGGCAGTCCTGACGCCGAACTCGGCGCACTGCTCGATGTGTTCGCGCGGACCGGGGACCTGCCGCGCTTTCCGAGCGGCCCGCTCAAAGCGGAGGTGCACCAGTGGGGCGGCGCTGCCAGCATCGGTCTGCGGCTGTGTCTGACGATGCCGGAGCTGATCGCGTTCTGTCTGCTCTTGACGGCGCTGACCACGGAGAACTTCGGCACCGTGGCGAAGTGGCCCGCCGTGCACTTCCGGCCCGACGGCACCCTCGCTGACGGCGGCGTCGCGCTGGTGGACGCTGTCAAGCCCCGGCGCGGACCGGACCGGGAGCACATGGTGACGCCGCTGGAGGACCTTCCGTCCGGGCTGGGTCACCTGCTGCAGGCACCGGAAGACGAGCTGCCCCTGTTTCGTTCACCAGTGCGGGTCTACCAGCTGCTACTGGAACTGACCGCGGTCTCACGGCGGCACGGCGGGCACATCCTGGCCCTGAGCGGGTACAACCCCAAGGCGATCAGCGCCAAGCGTCGGTGGCACCAGGGCGTCAACACCGGCAACATCGGCCGGTGGGCTGCCCGCCACGGCTTTCCCACCGGTGACCACGCCCCCGACGGCCCGCCGCCGGTGGAAGCGCGCCGGATCCGGCAGACCGGCATCGAGCACAGCCGCCGCCCGACCGCACAGACCCGGCGGTCGATGAACGACTACTACCTCAAGCGCAGCCCCGAGGTGCAGCGCGAGAGCCGGACCGTCGTCGGCGACGCCCTGCGCGCCGAGGTGACCAAGGCTCGCGCCCGACGACAGATTCCGTGATCACTGCCGAGCTGATCGACAAGGCACGGGCAGATCTGGAGGCGGCCGCCGCCGAAGCTGGCCTTGCGCCGGAGGTTCTGCGACGGCTGATCAAGGGTGAGAGCGATACGGCCGCCACCGCGTGCACCGGCCACCTCTCCGGACCCGATACGGAGCCAGGGCAGCCCTGCACCGCCTCGTTCCTCGCGTGCCTGGACTGCGAGAACGCAAGGGCCTTGCCGCACCAGCTTCCGGTCCAACTCGCCGTGCACGACCGCCTCTCCGCCCTGCGTCCCCACATGGACCCCGCCGTGTGGCGGGTGCGTTTCGAACGCCCCCTGGACCAGCTGGGCGACATCATCGCGCACTACAACGACGCCGAGCGCGCCGAGGCGCGAGCACGCATGACGGACCGCGACCGGCGCCTGGCCGCCGATCTCGCGGACGGAAGGATGGACCTTCAATGATGTCCCGCGAAGCAACAATGCGCATCCAGACCTCGGACGAGATCACCTGGCCCGCCGGCAACACCCTCGTCCTGCGCAGCCGCCCCGTACACCCCGGCACACCCTCCTCGGAAATGGCCACCTTCGACGACGACATCTGGCCCCTGACCCCTGCCCACCCGGACCGCCACATCGACACGATCAACCTGCACTGGAAGACCTACCCGTCCACGCTGGCCGGCCAGTTCAAGTGCTTCGTCCTCGCCACCCTGGACCACCCCCACCCCGTCGTCATGAGCGGCCAGAAGACCCACGACCAGGCCAGCTGCGGCAACATCAAGATCTGGTTCATGCGCCTGCGGGCCTTCGCCGCCTGGCTGGAGCACCACAACGTCGAGCGGCTGAGCGACGTCGACGACACGCTGCTCGACGCATACCTCGAACACGTACGCGCCCTGTCTGCGAGCGACGGCGCCAAATACCAGCTGCTCAACGCGGTCCGCGCCCTGTGGGCCTACAGCGAGCATCTGCCCGCTGACTGCCGGCTGGACACCGCCGTCCCGTGGAACGGCGCCCCCATCGACACTCTGGTCGAGCGTCCGCCCCAGGGCAGGTTCAACGCCACGCCGCGGATTGCCGCAGCCACCATGGAAGCGCTGCTCGACTGGTCCCTGAGGATCATCGAAGACCTCGGGCCCGACATCTGCGCAGCCTGGAAACACTTCGAACTCCTTGACTCCGCCCACCACCCCTCCCAGCAGGGCTACCAGGATCTGAGCCCCCGGGAGTGCCTGTTGTTGTTCGCCAAAGAGCTGGCCCGCACGGGTGGCGCCCTGCCCGGTACTCCCGGGACCCCCGGCAAGGTCAACGCCGTCCACCTCGGGCGGCTCGTCGGACTGGAGAAGTCCCGACGAAGCGAGAGCCTCGCCCAGCAGGCACGTGTCCTCGCGGACGAAGCCCGCATTCCGATCGCGGACGACTGCTACGTGGGCACCATCAGCGCCCGCCTCGGTGACCGCCCATGGCGAAATCGGTCGATCACCGTGGCCGAACTACCGCGGCTGATCCGCATCCTGATGGCCGCAGGCTTCGTGGTGCTCTGCTACTTGACAGGCGCTCGCCCCGGGGAGGTCCTGGCCCTGCGCCGAGGATGCCGCGCCGTGGACGAGGAGACCGGCGAGCTGCTGATCCAGGGGCGCAGAGGAGAGGGCTTCGACCGCACCCCACTGGACCCTGTTGCTCCGAATCGCCCCTGGGTGACGGTGCAGCCCGTCCGCGACACCATCGCCATGCTGGAGTCCCTCCACGACGCCGATCTGCTGTTTCCCGCCAGCTTGCGGAAGAAAACCCGCAGAGCACGGCAGTTCGCTCCCCGGACGTCGCAGATCAACAGGGACATGGAGATCCTGCTCGCCTGGGTCAACGACAACTTCGCGCTCGAGGACGGAAGCCTGCCGATCCCGCCGGATCCCACCAAGCACCTGCACGGCTCGCGCTTCAGAAGAACCCTGGCGTACTTCATCGTGCGTCGGCCGCGCGGACTGATCGCCGCCGCACTGCAGTACTCGCCCGTCTCCACCAAGGTCACACTCCGCTACGCCGGAGAGGGCGACACCTCGTGGCTGGAGGACTTGGCGGTCGAGAAACTGGAGATGGTCCTGGAACAGAACGACGACGACTGGACCCGGATCCAGGGCGGCGAGCACGTCAGCGGGCCGTCCGCCGACGAGTACCGCTCCCGGCTCTCCGGCGTCGCGCGGTTCTCCGGGCGCGTAGTGCGCTCCGTCCGCAGCGTCGAGCGGCTGCTCGACCAGACCGATCCCGACATCCACCACGGCGACGCCATGACCTGCGTCCATCGCGCGGAGACCGCCGAGTGCCGCAGGGAGAAGCTCGCCCTCGGTCCGCCGGCGGACAGCGGCCCCGACGACTCGTTTTGCCGCAGCTCGTGCATCAACCTGGGCTACACCGACCGCGACATCGCCCAGCTCCTCAGCAAGATTCCCGCCTGGGAGGCGACGGCACACGATCCCCTTGCACCGCAGCCACGGCGCGCCCGCGCCGCCGCCCTGGCCGCACAAGCCCGCTCGGTCGTCGAGGCCCACGAGGCGGTCCGGCCCGTCGTCGGGGAGGGTGATGCAGCATGACGCGCAGAAGCCGGGACAAGGACGCCGAACGCACTGCGATCCGGGCCGCTACTGCCCGCTTGCTCGCCGGCACGCCGCTGCGGTCGACGACCGGGAAACTCACCGGAAGCGAGCTGATCGTCGAAAGCGGCCTGCGTAGGGATGTCGTCTACGGCGACCACAAGGACCTCGTGGAGGAGTTCCAGGTCCAGGCCAGGGCCCGGTCCTACACACCGGATGCAGTCCAGTAGGTCGCCGAGGAGAACGTCGTACTGAAGCAGGAGCTCAAGGACGCCAAAGCCGCGCTGGCCGCAGAACAGGAGAGGAGCTCGGCACTGGTGCGGGTCGCCGCCGAGCTGTCGCTCGAACTGGAGCAGTCCCGCGCCGAACTCGAATCCGCACAGCACGTAACCCGGCTGCCGGGGACGCGTTCCCCGCACCTTCCTCCTCGGCGGCGTCGGTGACCTGTCCCTTCCCGAGCTGCCATCCGCGATACGGTGCCCTGGCAGACCGCACCCAGGGAAAGGACGACGCTCATGGAGTTCCGGCCCATCACGCGGGCCCCCGGGGCGTTCCAGCAGTCCGTGACCCCTGAAGAGATCGAGGCGATTTGCTGCCGCGCCTTCGGGGCGGACACCAAGGTTGCTTCGGCGGCCGAGCTCGGCACCGGGATGTACAACACGACGTACCGGGTCACCGTCGAGGGCCAGCAGGGGGCGGTGATTCTTCGGATCGCCCCGGAGCCGGAGAGCCAGTTCACCTCGGAACGGGCCTTGATGCGCAACGAGTACGCCAGCCTGCCTTACCTCGCGGCGCTCGCCCCTCTCATGCCACGCGTCCTCGCGGCCGACTTCACCCACGAGATCATCGGCCGCGACTATACGGTGCAGTCGCTCCTCGACGGTGTTCCGGCGACCGAGCACCTGCACACTTACCCGCGCTCGGAGTGGCCGGTGTACTACCGGCAGCTCGGCGAGATCGCACGGCGCGTCCACGACGTCCGGGGCCCTTCCTTCGGACCCATCACCGGCCCCGCATACGGCAGGTGGAGCGAGGCGGTCGCCGCCTCCTTGGAGGACATCGCCGCCGACCTGGAGGGCGTCGGCCTAGACGCATCCGATGTCCGCAAGGTCATCATGGCAGCACACCATCACCAGCCTGTCCTCGACCAGATCACCGAGCCCCGGATGCTGGCTGGGGATTTGTGGCTCCCCAACACACAGCTCGATCACCAGGCCTCGACGCCCGTGATCACCGGCACGTACGATTTTGACCGGACATGGTGGGGTGATCCGGCGGCCGACTGGACCATCCGCATGGTCATGGCCAAGTCTGATGAGCGGCAGGCGTTCTGGGAGACCTACGGATCCCTGGACCAATCTGAAGGCGCCGTGTGGCGGCAGAAGATCTACGAGGCCCGGCACCTCGGCGCCATCCGCCTTGAGCGGCATCGCCTCGGCAACCATGAGGGTGTGGACGCGAGCTACGAGTCCATGGCGGGTGTCCTTGCAGTCGTGGGCTGATGTCTCATCCCAGACGGCACATGAATTGCCCTGTGCACGGTGCTACGCGGTGAGGTCGAGGAAGTCGGCGACGGGGCGGGCCTTGCGGTGGGCGGTGAGCTGTCCGCGTAGGTCGGCGAGGGTGCTGGTGCCGCGGGCGGAGTCGGCTCCGCCCAGCTGCTCGATGGCCTGCTGGGCGACGTCGACGGCGGCGTCCACGTCGCCGAGCACGAGGTGGGCCTCGGCCTGGCGGGCGAGGTAGATGCCGGTGCCGCGGGCCTCGGTGTTGATGTCGTAGGGGTCCTCGTGTCGCAGGGCCGCGTCGAAGTGCTCCAGCGCGCGGGCCGGCTCCCCCAATGACAGCGCGCACGACGCGGCAACTTCGTGGCATTCCCCATGGGAAAGCCAGTACATCGAGGGCAGATCGTGCGCGGCAGGCCCGGCCCGGTCGTAGGCGGCGAACGCCGCGTCAATCGCGCGGTAGGCGTCCTTCGGCTCACCGGCCTTGGAGTGCGCGCGGGCAGCGCGAGCGTGGAGCATCGCCAGCACCCGGCCGGAGGTGATCTTGTGTCGGTTGTCCAGGGCACGCTCGATGAGGCCGAGGGCGCCGTAGGGGTCACCGGCGCTGTAGCGGAGGTTGGCCCAGAAGGCGAGGGTGCTCGCGCCGAGGGTGGCGTTGCCTCCGGTGGCGGAGGCCCGCAGGGAGGCGGCGAAGCGTTTCTCGGCGTCCGCCAGTCGCCCGCTGTCGTACGAGCACCATCCAGCGAGTCGGCATGCTTCGGCGGCAGCCGCGTACAGCCGCCGTTCGGTGGTCTCGCTGTAGGAGTTCGTCTTGAGCACGCCCGTGATCAGGCGCAACTCGGCGATGGCGGCATCGTAGGCCGGGCCAGAGCCGAGTTCGTCGTCCAGGTGCCGCAGGGTGTCCAGGCGGGTTTCGAAGAGATCAGCGGTCCCTTGCCCGATGCGCCGGCCGCGGGTCGCGCCGACGGCGGCCGGGGTGGTCGCGGCCCAGTAGGCGCCGGTGGAGGCGAGCGTGCCAAGGGATGCGATGACGAAGCCGCGTCGGTCCACTGGTCCTCCTGCGTCCTCCAGTGCTTCCACGGTACCCGCCACCGTCCAGGGCAACTCCCAAACGGAGCGATCGTCGTGCAGAGCGAGGAGGAGCCAGTCGGGCCAGCCCCGGCGGCGAACTTCCTCCGGGTCGATGCCGTGCAGGTCGGCCATGGCGAGCTGGGCGGTGAACTCGGGCTCGGTGCCCTTCGTCCACCGTGAGAACTTCTCCTTGCGGTGGGCCATCTGCCCGTACCCCAGCGTCCGGTGACGGTCGGCGACCCGCTTGAGGTACGCGGCCGCGGTGGTCTGCTCGCGGACGAGCAGCGCGTGGAGCGGATGGCGTACGAGCACGGGATTCACGGATCCACCACCTCCCGACCGGGGCTGGCCCCAGTGTGCTGCCACACCCGCGAGGGCGGGAACAGGGCAACCGTACGGAAGGCAACGGTGGGCAACCCGACGGCAACCCTCAGCAACCTCAACCGGCTTCCCGCGCCCCGTACTTCAGCGCTGTGCTGGGAGCCGAGCCGGTCCGCGGCGGAGCCTGCACCCTCGGTGCGCGGACCGGCAGCCGATGAGCACCCTGGGCATCCCCGCGAGGTGCTTCGTCCCGACGATCCGCTGGAGGCGCCGTCATGACGACCGCGACCACACCGCGCACCACCGAGAGCAAGCCGTTCTCCGTCGACCTGCCGGAGGCGTTCACCCCCGAGTGGAGCCGCATCGACGGCATCACCGTCGACGGCCACACCGTCACCGTCAACCCCGGCAAGTACTTCTTCCGCTACGAGAACCCCACCTGGGTCCTCGCCGACTGGGACCTGGTCCTCGCCGAGCTGCTGGACGCGGCCGAGACCAGCGACCAGGCCGTCGAGCAGCGGGCCCTGGAGTTCGTCAAGGCCCACGGCCAGGTCACCGGCGACCCGGCGAAGGTGCTGGCGACCGGCTACCAGGTCGCCGCGTACCTCTTCCGGGACGAGTACGTCGGCGTCGGCGGACTGGACGTCACCGAGCGGGAGCTGAAGGCCCTACGCGAGGCGACCACGATCATGGCGCTGAACCGGGTCGAGCTCGACGGACACCTGTCCAACGTCGGCCCGTGCTGGTTCTTCCCTCTCGCGACCTCGGTCGTCTTCGGCTTCGACGAGGACGAGGGGAAGAAGGTCGACGAGCTGTACCACGGCGGCTGGTTCAACGAGAGCAGGCGCCGCGAATCGGTCCTCGCGCACGCCGCGCTCGGCGGCCGGCTCGTCCACGGCTGCCAGGCGTCCGCCGACATGGCCGGCGGCTGCGTGCTCGCCTACGGCACCGACCTGGCGGGCTTCCGTGCAGAGCTCGACTCCGTCCGCCATGACTGGATGGATCAGGTCGTGGCCATGGGCCGTCGGTGACAGCTCACGCCCGTGCGGGAGCCGGGGCTTCTCCCGGCCCCCGCACACCGCTGACAGGGAGGAACGCGTGAAGCACGCGATGCCATCGGGCGGCCATCTGGTCGACGCGAGCGTCAACGCCCGTGCCTGGAACCACATCGCCGTCCAGGACAGCACCGGCGACGACGCGGGTGCGGTGCCCGAGCGGATCGAGTGGACCTGCTGGCCCGGCCGAGGGCCGGGAGCCGAGTTCATCGGTGATCCCGCCGGTCTACGGGTTGCCGAACTGGGCTGCGGCACCGGCGAACACATCGCATATGCCGCAGCCCACGGGGCCAGGCTCGCCGTCGGCGTCGACATCGCCGAACAGCGCATCGCCCAGGCCCGTGCGCGCTTCGGCCACCTGCCCGCCCTGGTCTGGCGCGTCGGCGACGCCGCCCAGGAACTGGCCGAACTGCCGCGGCTGGACGTGTGCTTCTCCATCTACGGGGCGCTCTGGTACGCAGACCCCGCCCAACTCCTGCCCGTGATCCACAACCGGCTCCGGCCCGGCGGCCTGCTCGCGTTCTCGGTCAACGGCCCCCGCCCCGGCGAACTGCCCGGCCGCCGGGTGGACAACCTCACCCTCACCAGCGGCACCCGCCTGCCGGTCGTCCACTACTCCTACGACGCCGACGCCTGGCGGGGCCTGCTGGACGAGCACGGCTTCGCCCCGCCGGAGGTCTTGCCCGTCGAGGGCCCCGCGGGCAGCCCGTACCGCACCTTTGTCATCCGGGCCCACAGGATCGGCGACTGAGCGATCACCGCCGGGCTAGTTCCGCCCCGCTGTCCATCTGCTCCACGGGCACCGACCGCCGGGCCAAGGCCCGCGCGGCGACCCAGGCGAGCAGCCCGGCGGCAGAGGTCAGGGCGCCGCCCGCCGCGAAGGACGCCCGTGGAGCGCGCTCCAGCAGCGCGGGCAGCAGCAGCATGCTGCTCATGCTGGCCACGTGCAGCTTGATCGAGTCGGCGGTGAACAACCGCAGCCGCTCCGGCCCCGGCAGGCCGCCGATCTCCGCGTTCAGGCTGATCGAGGTCAGCGGCACCAGCGCACTGGCGGTCGCGGTGATGGCCACCACCTCCGACAAGCTACTGCTGAGGGCGAACGCGGCCAGCAGCAGCCCGCGCACCGTCCATACCAGGCAGTACGCGCCCGGGAAGCGACCCGGCAGGGCTACGTTTCCGGTCAGCAGATTGCCCACCACGGCGCCGATCCCCATCGCGGACAGCACTACCGCATACGCCCCGGCGCCCGCGTGCAGCTGGCTGGTCAGCCAGATCGGGATGCCGATGGTGAGCACGGTGGAGAAGAACTCTCCGACGCCGCTGAGCGCGAGGGCGCATCCGATGCGCGGATGCGCCCGCAGCACGGCCAGGGCCTTGGGCGCCTGCGTCGCGGTGACTGGCTCGGGGTCCTGGCGCGGGCTCTTGCCGGCTGCCGTGGGCCAGGGCGCCGCGGTGCGGCCGAGCCAGGCGAACGCCGTGGCGGAGACGGCGAAGGTGACGGCGTCCAGCAGGAACAGCTCCTCGGCGGGCATGAAGGCGAGCAGCACCGCGGCCGACCCAGGGCCGAGGAACCAGGTGAGCCGGTTGGAGATGTCCATCAGCCCGGTCACCGGCCGTACCTGGTCCTTGCTCACCAGGCCCGGCACCAGCGCCGACAGGCTTGGACCGGTCAGCGCGTCGCAGGTGCCGATCATCACGATGACGACCAGCACGCCGGACAGGCCGAGCGACTGCCACAGCCACGGCATCGCGCCCACGATGAGGATCTGCACCGCCTCCACCGCGGCCAGCGCGCGGAACGCGGCGAACTTGGCGACCAGCTTCCGGCCGAAGGTGCCGATCAGCAGGTGCGGCACCGACTCGACCACCACGACCAGTCCCATGGCGACCGCGCCGGATCTCTGCCAGGCCGTCCACGCCAGGGCGATGGTGAAGAAGCGGTCGCCGAAGACGGACAGCGTCTCGGCGAGCCACAGGACAAGGACCGGACGCTGCCGCAGCAGGCTCACGTAGCTCACCCGCGTGACTGTAGGAGCCCGGCGAACACCATGAGGCGTGTTCGGCCACTCCTCCGTCAAAGGCAGTAACGGTCGGGGCCAACACGTCCCAGAGCTGTTCCGACAACACGGATTCCGACAGCCGACTTGCCTAGTGAACCGTCCACAGGTCCCCGGTCAGCAGCCCCGGCTCGGTGACCCGGTCGAGCACAGCACGGTCGTGCGCGGCCACCGCGGCGGCCTTCCGTACGTCGGCCGCGTCCAGGCCGGCGCCGTCCAGGTCGACGGCGGTCTCCTCCAACGATGTGATCACCGCCTCGCTCCACTTCCCGTAGCCCGGTCCGCCGACGGGCCCGACGTGCGGGCCCCTCACGTCGTGCACGGAGCGGGCGATGGCGCCCATCTGCCGGAAGAACGCCGGCCATGCCGTACGCGGATACGTCCCCAGGTGCTCCGGAGCCGGGACGCCGTCCAGGTGGGTCTGGATCATCCAGTCCTGGCCGATCACCTCGTGCGACCAGTCCGCAGCGAGGACCCGCGGCATCAGCGGCGCGATCACCGCCAGCCACGGCACGCTGCCGTACTCGTTGCGCATCAGGTGGCGGCGCTCGCTCTCACTCCAGGCACCGCCCAGCGTCGAGCGCCGCTCCCATGCCCTGGACGATATCGCCGTCACCTACGACCGTCTCGGCCACCGCACGGGCTGTGTCCGCACTCTGCCGGCCGCCGAACAGCTTGCCCCCCAGGAGACCCACGTCCGCCCGGCGACCAAGTCCCTCATCTACAGTCCCCTGGTCTCTGGCCCCACATCGATGGAACTGCGCGGCCTCGCCGCACGCAGCGGCGTTCTCGCCTAATGATCTCCTTGCAGTGCACTCGACGCAGGACGGTCGATCGCGTGATCCAAAGAGGGCGCTGGCTGACCGCCGTCGGCTCACCCGGCGACTTCGTCGACGGCCTGACCTTGGGGGCCGCGACTAAGCAGCCGTCAGCGGGCGGTCAACAGGGCGGCCGATCGAGAGTCTCGGTCTGCTGAATACGCGAAGCGGTCCGTTTCCCGATGGGAGACGGACCGCTTGAAGTATTCGCGGGTCGGGACTAGCTGAACTCGCCCTCGCTGACGGCGCTGATGAAGGCGGCCCACGCAGGGGCGGGCACGACGAACACGGGGCCGTGGGGGAGTTTGGAGTCACGGACAGCCATGGCAGCGGTTACCCTCGCGCCCTGGACGCACGCGCCGCCCTGGTCGTTGCTGTAGCTAGACGAGAACCAGTCGACGCTCAGGTCATCGGCTCGGATGGGCATCAAAACTCCTTGCTTGCTGCGTGGATCATGCTCAGGGACTCCTTGTATCCCGGAGCGAGCGCCTGGAGGTCGGTAAACGCCTGTCCGTACTTCTTCACGTCGTCCTCACGTCGGGAGACTCCCGCATTGACAAGGTTTTCGAGGTAGACGATCGGTTTGAGGGTGGGCATCCCGAACTTCAGGACCATGAAGGCGCCGTTCATGCCTCGATGAGCCCCGAGCGCGAACGGCACGACCTGGATCTTGACATTCGGGGTGGAGGCGGCGAGATCAGCCATGTGGAGGAGCTGCTCCTTCATGACCCTGGCGCCGCCGACCTTCCGGAGGAGCACCGCTTCGTTGATGATCGCGGTGAACTCCAGTGCACCCGCTTCACGGTGCAGGACGTCCTGACGCTTTATGCGGACCGAGACGAGCTTGTCGATCTGCTCGGCGGGCAGGCCGACGTGCGCGCGCTCGTGGATGGTACGGACGTACGCCTCAGTCTGGAGCAAGCCGGGGACGTACTCACTCTCGTAGTTCTCCAGTTGCTCGGCCGTGGCCTCAAGCCCGAGGAACGCCTTGAAACCCGGTGGGATGACGTCGCGGATTCCTTGGATCTGCCACCAGTCCTTCTTGGTCTTTGTGACCTTCGCGTATCCGACGAGCGTGCTCTGCTCCTCCGGTGCCGCACCGTAGATCAGGCACAGGGCGATCACGTCCGAGGGTTCGACGGTCCCGTTGTCCGCTGTCTCTAGCCGGGTCAGCTTCGACGGCGGCCACGCGAGCGTACGGCAGACCTCAGCGCCCTTCTTCCCCGACCTCAGGCGAAGTTGGCGCAGTTCACTGCCGAGTTGGAGTCGACACAGCGCAGGTGTCGCTGCCTCGAGAGCCGGCATCGTGGAGTCGAACATCCCTACGTCCTCCTGCATGGTCGTCCACAGTCTGACGGCGAACGTTCGACCTGCGCAACGCGCATTCCACTCAGCCACGGAACGTTCGCGATATTGCTTCAACATGTTTCCTGGAGCGTAGATTTTTCTGAAGAAATACTACATCAGAATTCTCTATTTCAGCTTCCAGAGTGCGGCATCCACTGCCATCCTGATGTTCCGGCAGACACTTCCCGCCTCCTGAACTCGCCGTCACCCACGCCGTCTTGCCATGGATGACGGCTGCCTCCCGCACCCTCCACGAAGCCGAGGCCCAGTAATGCGTCACAGCGGAACCCCTCACCGGGGTCGGACCGGGATCACCCGCGAGCGTGTCCAAACCGCGCTCCGTCGCATCCAGGAACGGGCCCTTCCCCAGACCGTGGTGAACAGCCGACTTCCTCGGGTGCGCTTGTACGCCGAGGAGCCCTTGCTGCTGGTGTCGGGCCGGTTCGGACGCGGTTACACGGATGACCGCCCCTGGAGCGCGTGTGCGGTCCGGCCGGAGCCGATGCGGGAGCAGATCGGATCCGGGTGTGCCGACTTCAGCAAGTTCACGGAGCAACTGGCGTGGTTTGGGGTGCGTTTGGCGTTCGTCGCGGTGGTCGAGGGGGGTCGGCGATGAGGGTGCCTGTGCGGCCGTCGGGGGCGACCGCTCACGTGTTGGGCCGGTCCTTGATGCTCTGTGCTCGTCTGGTCGGTCTGGCCGAGGTGCGTCGGCGGGACGCCGAGGGGGCTGGGGCTGAGGAGTTCGAGATGGAGGTGCCGGCTGAGTGCCGGTACGTCCCTGACGTGCGCCGCAGTGTGCAGGGGTGGCTGACGCGCGGCTGCGGGGTGGAGCGCGGGGCGGTCAGGGAGTTGGAGTTGGTGGTCTCGGAGTTGGTCACCAACTCGGTTCTCTACAGCGGGGCTGATCCGGTGGTGGTGTGGGGGCGGTGTTCGGG
>NZ_LIRL01000289.1 GCF_001419795.1 Streptomyces niveiscabiei | reverse complement strand
CGGCCCGGTACGTCGACTGGTACAACGTCATGACGTACGACTTCTTCGGCGCCTTCACCGCCCAGGGCCCCACGGCCCCCCACTCCCCCCTGTACGCCTACCCCGGCATCCCGCAGCAGGGCTTCACCACGGCCGACGCCATCGCCAAGTACCGCGCGAAGGGCGTCCCCGCGAACAAGCTCCTCGTAGGCGTCGGCTTCTACGGCCGGGGCTGGACCGGAGTCACCAGCTCCACCCCGGGCGGCACCGCGACGGGCGCCGCGCCGGGCACGTACGAAGCGGGCGTCGAGGACTACAAGGTCCTCAAGACGACCTGCCCGCCGACCGGCCTGGTCGGCNNGAGGAAACCGGTCAGCGCGTCCTCGCTCATCGCGAGTTCGAGGCGCGTCCCGCGGTGCGTGCAGGCGAGGACCACCGCGTCGGACAGCAGCGCCAGCTCCTCCTCGCCCTCGGGGAGGCGGCGGCCGGCGACCTCGATCGCCGAGCGCTCCAGGACGCGGCGCGGCCGGTAGGCGTAGGAGAAGACGCGGTACCACTCGACGCTGTCCCCGCTGTAGCGGGCGACGCCGTAGGACCAGCCTTTTCCGCTGGGGTCGGGTTTCTCGGGCACGTCCCAGCGCAGCGAACAGTCGAACGTGCCGCCCGAGCGCTGGATCAGTCTGCGGCGCAGGCCGAAGACGAACAGACCCAGCACCACGAGGGCCACGACGATTCCGCACACAGTCAGAGCGAGGACCATCGACACCGACCTCCTCGTCTCCTACGTACCGAAATGCGGTTCGGCGATTGGTAACGGAACGGAAAAAACATCCAGATCTGCCACAGCCGCGACCGGCACCGGATCGCTCCGGGCCGGCCGCGGCTGAGTGACTGGCATCACATGGGCGCTGCGATCAATGCGTGGCCGCCGCGCGCAGTCGGACCTCGGCGCGCCGCTCGGCGGCGGCGTCCCCCTCGGCCTTCGCGCGCTCCAGCTCCCGCTCGACGCGCTGGACGTCGATCTCGTCCGACAGCTCGGCGACCTCCGCCAGCAGCGACAGCTTGTTGTCGGCGAACGAGATGAATCCGCCGTGCACCGCGGCGACGACGGTCCCGCCGTCACTCGTACGGATGGTCACCGGGCCCGACTCCAGCACACCGAGCAGCGGCTGGTGACCGGGCATGACGCCGATGTCGCCGGACGTGGTGCGCGCGACGACGAGAGTCGCGTCGCCCGACCAGACCTCTCGGTCGGCCGCGACCAGCGCGACGTGCAGCTCAGCAGCCAAGGTTGGCTCCTCGGGTCACCACCCGGCGGTCCTGCCGGGTGTTGGTTACAAGTCTAGTGGGCGTACGAAGGGGGGCGGGACGCACCCGCCCCCCTTCAGAGCATCAAGCTCAGGAGACGCCCAGCTCCTTGGCGTTGGCCTTCAGGTCCTCGATGCCACCGCAGAGGAAGAACGCCTGCTCCGGGAAGTGGTCGTAGTCGCCGTCGATGATCGCGTTGAACGCGGCGATCGACTCGTCCAGCGGCACGTCCGACCCGTCGACGCCGGTGAACTGCTTGGCGACGTGGGTGTTCTGGGACAGGAAGCGCTCCACGCGACGGGCGCGGTGGACGGTGAGCTTGTCCTCCTCGCCCAGCTCGTCGATACCGAGGATCGCGATGATGTCCTGGAGGTCCTTGTACTTCTGGAGGACCGTCTTGACGCGCATCGCGGTGTTGTAGTGGTCCGCCGCGATGTAGCGGGGGTCCAGGATCCGGGACGTGGAGTCCAGCGGGTCCACGGCCGGGTAGATGCCCTTCTCGGAGATCGGACGGGAGAGCACCGTCGTCGCGTCGAGGTGGGCGAAGGTGGTGGCCGGGGCCGGGTCGGTCAGGTCGTCCGCGGGGACGTAGATCGCCTGCATCGAGGTGATCGAGTGACCGCGGGTCGAGGTGATGCGCTCCTGGAGGAGACCCATCTCGTCGGCCAGGTTCGGCTGGTAACCCACCGCGGACGGCATACGGCCGAGGAGGGTCGACACCTCGGAACCGGCCTGCGTGAAGCGGAAGATGTTGTCGATGAAGAACAGCACGTCCTGCTTCTGCACATCGCGGAAGTACTCCGCCATGGTCAGACCGGCGAGGGCCACGCGCAGACGGGTGCCCGGGGGCTCGTCCATCTGGCCGAAGACGAGGGCGGTCTTGTCGATGACGCCCGAGTCGGCCATCTCCTCGATGAGGTCGTTGCCCTCACGGGTGCGCTCACCGACACCGGCGAACACGGAGACACCGTCGTGGTTGTTGGCGACGCGGTAGATCATCTCCTGGATGAGCACCGTCTTGCCGACGCCGGCACCACCGAACAGACCGATCTTGCCGCCCTTGACGTACGGGGTCAGCAGGTCGATGACCTTGACGCCGGTCTCGAACATCTCGGTCTTCGACTCGAGCTCGTCGAAGTTGGGGGCCTTGCGGTGGATGGACCAGCGCTCGCCCTCGTACTGCTCGTCGGCGTTCAGGACC
Source organism: Streptomyces niveiscabiei (assembly GCF_001419795.1). Classification (GTDB taxonomy): domain Bacteria; phylum Actinomycetota; class Actinomycetes; order Streptomycetales; family Streptomycetaceae; genus Streptomyces; species Streptomyces niveiscabiei. The sequence goes on along the minus strand of NZ_LIRL01000289.1, from coordinate 22,012 downwards.
TCGCCGAGGGTGTTGAACACCTTGCCCTTGGTGAAGTCACCGACGGGGACGGAGATACCCGTGCCCGTGTCGGTCACCGGGGCCTGGCGGACCAGGCCGTCGGTGGGCTGCATCGAGATGGTGCGGACCAGGCCGTCACCCAGGTGCTGGGCGACCTCCAGGGTCAGCGTCTTCTTCGCGCCGTCCTCGGCCGGGTCGGCGACCTCGACGTGCAGCGCGTTGTAGATGTCGGGCATGGCGTCGACGGGGAACTCCACGTCGACGACCGGGCCGATGACCCGGGCGATACGGCCCGTGGCCGTCGCGGTCTCAACAGTGGTGGTCATTAGCGGTCACTCCCCGCGGTCGCGTCGGCCAGGGCTGCGGAGCCACCGACGATCTCGCTGATTTCCTGGGTGATTTCGGCCTGGCGGGCCGCGTTGGCAAGGCGGGAGAGCGTCTCGATCAGCTCACCCGCGTTGTCGGTGGCCGACTTCATCGCACGCCGCGTCGCCGCGTGCTTCGAAGCCGCCGACTGGAGCAGCGCGTTGTAGACGCGGCTCTCCACATAGCGCGGCAGCAGGGCGTCGAGGACGTCCTCCGCCGAGGGCTCGAAGTCGTACAGGGGAAGGATCTCGCCCTGCTTGGACTCGCCCGAGCCCGCCGTCTCGTCGAGGCTGAGCGGCAGCAGACGGTCGTCGAGCGCCGACTGCGTCATCATCGAGACGAACTCGGTGAACACGATGTGGATCTCGTCCACCCCGCCGTCCGCCGTGTCCTTCTCGATCGCCTCGATCAGCGGCGCCGCGACGTTCTTGGCGTCCGCGTACGTCGGTTCGTCCGTGAAGCCCGACCACGAGTCCGCGATCTTGCGCTCACGGAAGTTGTAGTGCGCGACACCTCGGCGGCCGACGATGTACGTGTCGACCTCCTTGCCCTCGGCCTGGAGCTTCGCCGTGAGCTGCTCCGCCGCCTTGATGGCGTTGGAGTTGAAGGCGCCGGCCAGTCCGCGGTCGCTGGTCAGCAGCAGGACCGCGGACCGTACGACGGTCTCGGCCTGCGTGGTCAGCGGGTGCTTCGTGTTCGAACCGGTCCCGACCGCCGTGACCGCGCGCGTCAGCTCGGTCGCGTACGGCGCGGAGGCCGCCACCTTGCGCTGCGCCTTGACGACGCGCGAGGCGGCGATCATCTCCATCGCCTTGGTGATCTTCTTGGTCGCGGTGACGGATCGGATGCGACGCTTGTAGACCCGGAGCTGGGCTCCCATGAGTCAGGTCCCTTCCTTACGTCACTTGGCGGCGGAGTCTTCGCCGAGCAGCTTGCCGTCCGCGGTCTCGAACTGCTTCTTGAACTCCGCGATGGCGTCGTCGATCGCCTGGATGGTGTCGTCCGACATCTTGGCGCCCTCCTTGATGGAGGTCATGAGGCCCTGCTCCTTGCGGTGCAGGTACTCCAGCAGCTCCTTCTCGAAGCGGCGGATGTCGGCGACCGGGACCTCGTCCATCTTGCCGTTGGTGCCGGCCCAGATGGAGACGACCTGGTCCTCGGTGGCCATCGGCTGGTACTGGGCCTGCTTCAGCAGCTCGACCAGGCGCGAACCACGCTCCAGCTGGGCCTTCGACGCGGCGTCCAGGTCGGAACCGAAGGCGGCGAACGCCTCCAGCTCGCGGTACTGGGCGAGGTCGAGGCGGAGGCGCCCGGAGACCTGGCGCATCGCCTTGTGCTGCGCGGAACCACCGACTCGGGAGACGGAGATACCGACGTTCAGCGCGGGGCGCTGACCGGCGTTGAACAGGTCCGACTCCAGGAAGCACTGGCCGTCGGTGATGGAGATGACGTTGGTCGGGATGAACGCCGAGACGTCGTTCGCCTTGGTCTCGACGATCGGCAGACCGGTCATCGAGCCGGCGCCCAGGTCGTCGGAGAGCTTCGCGCAGCGCTCCAGGAGACGGGAGTGCAGGTAGAAGACGTCACCCGGGTAGGCCTCGCGGCCCGGCGGGCGGCGCAGCAGCAGGGAGACGGCGCGGTAGGCGTCGGCCTGCTTCGACAGGTCGTCGAAGATGATGAGGACGTGCTTGCCCTCGTACATCCACTGCTGGCCGATGGCGGAACCGGTGTACGGCGCCAGGTACTTGAAGCCGGCCGGGTCGGACGCGGGGGCGGCGACGATGGTCGTGTACTCCAGCGCGCCGGCCTCTTCGAGGGCGCCACGCACGGAGGCGATGGTCGAGCCCTTCTGGCCGATGGCGACGTAGACGCAGCGGACCTGCTTCTTCGGGTCGCCGGAGCGCCAGTTGTCGCGCTGGTTGATGATCGTGTCGACGGCCAGGGCGGTCTTGCCGGTCTGGCGGTCGCCGATGATCAGCTGGCGCTGGCCGCGGCCGATCGGGGTCATCGCGTCGACGGCCTTGTAGCCGGTCTCCATCGGCTCGTGGACCGACTTACGGGCCATGACGCCGGGAGCCTGGAGCTCCAGGGCGCGGCGGCCGGACGTCTCGATCTCGCCGAGGCCGTCGATCGGGTTGCCGAGCGGGTCGACGACGCGGCCGAGGTAGCCCTCGCCGACCGCGACGGACAGGACCTCTCCGGTGCGGTGCACCGGCTGGCCCTCCTCGACGCCGCTGAACTCGCCGAGGACGATGGCGCCGATCTCGCGCTCTTCGAGGTTCAGCGCGAGGCCGAGGGTGCCGTCCTCGAACTTCAGCAGTTCGTTGGCCATGGCCGAGGGGAGGCCTTCGACCTTCGCGATGCCGTCGCCGGCAAGGGTGACCGTACCGACCTCCTCGCGCGAGGCCGCGTCCGGCTGGTACGACTGGACGAAGGTCTCCAGCGCGTCCCGGATCTCCTCCGGCCGGATCGTGAGCTCCGACATCTGGGTTCCCTGCTCTCCTTGTTGGGCCCGAAGTTTCACTTTGGGGGGATGTCTCGACTTCGGACTCCCCCCTGAACGAGGTGAATCCTCTTGCACGGCCCAACTCGGGCCGTATTGCGTACTCTGTACGGCTTTGTTACTGCTAGCTCGCCATGCGGCGGGCGGCGTCCTCGATGCGGTCCGCGACCGAGCCGTTGATGACTTCGTCACCGACCTGCACCCGGATCCCGCCGACGACCTCGGGGTCGACGTCGAGGTTGAGGTGCATCTGGCGGCCGTAGAGCTTGGCGAGGGCGGCGCCGAGGCGCTGCTTCTGGCCGTCGCTCAGCGGGACCGCCGAGGTGACGACGGCGACGATCCGGTCCCGGCGCTCGGCGGCGAGCTTGGAGAGGGCCTCCAGGCCCGATTCCAGGCTACGGCCACGCGGCGCGGTCACCAGGCGCGTCACCAGCCGTTCGGTGGCCGCGTCCGCACGGCGGGCGAGCAGGCTGCCGAGCAGCTCGCTCTTGGCCGCGGCGGTGGCCTTCCGATCGGTCAGCGCGGCGCGCAGCTCGGTGGAGGAGGAGACGATCCGTCCGAAGCGGAACAGTTCGTCCTCGACGCTGTCGAGCCTGCCCGCCTTCTGCGCTGCGGTGAGGTCGGCGATGTTCGCCAGCTCCTCCAGCGCGTCCACCAGGTCGCGGGACTGCGACCAGCGGGCGCGGACCAGTCCGGCCACCAGGTCGGCGGCGGGGCCGCTGATCCGGTCACCGAGCAGGCGCGCGGCGAGCGCGGCCTTGGCCTCGCCGGACTGCGCCGGGTCGGTGAGGACCCGACGCAAGCCGACCTCGCGGTCGAGCAGTGCGGTCACGGACGCCAGCTCACCGGCGAGCGCGCTCGCGTCGACCGACGTGGCGTCGGTCAGCGCGTCGAGGCGCTCCCGTGCGGCGGCCAGGGCCTCGCGGCTGGCTCCGTTCATCGCGATGCCTCGGCCTTCTCCTCAAGATCATCGAGGAAGCGGTCGATGACGCGGCTCTGCCGGGCGTGGTCCTCGAGGGACTCGCCGACGAGCTTGCCGGCCAGGTCGGTGGCGAGCTTGCCGACGTCCTGGCGCAGCGCGGAGGAGGCCGCCTTGCGGTCGGCCGCGATCTGCGCGTGGCCGGCGGCGACGATCTCCTCGCGCTGGCGCTGGCCCTCGGCGCGCATGTCGGCGATCAGCGTGGCGCCCTGCTCCTGCGCCTCCTGGCGCAGCCGGGCGGCCTCGTGACGGGCCTCGTCGAGCTGGGCCTTGTACTGCTCCAGGACGCTCTGGGCCTCCTGCTGCATGGCCTGCGCGTCTTCGATACCGCCCTCGATGGCCTCGCGGCGCTCTTCCAGAACCTTGTTGATGTTCGGGAGGAGCTTCTTGGCGAGGAAGCCGAAGACGATGACGAAGGCGATGAGGCCGATGACGAGCTCGGGGATCGGCGGGATGAGGGGGTTTTCCGCCTCCTCAGCCGCCATGAGAACCAGAGGGCTCATATCAGTGCCTTTCGTCGAAAGGGGCGGTCCGACGGATCAGGTCAGGAGGCCGGGTAAACGAACGGCATGACCAGACCGATCAGCGCGAGCGCCTCACAGAAGGCGAAGCCGAGGATCTGGTTGGCGCGGATCAGGCCGGCCGCTTCGGGCTGGCGGGCGAGCGCCTGGGTGCCGTTACCGAAGATGATGCCGACGCCGACGCCCGGGCCGATTGCGGCGAGACCGTAACCGATGGAGCCGAGGTTGCCCTGGATCTTGACTTCGGCGAGGGTCTGGAGAGCGGACATGTCCGGTTCTTCCTTCTCTTTCAAGGTCCGGTGGGGGTTGGCCACCGGGTGCTTTGGGGGGTTCGAAGCGGGCTGTGCTCAGTGGTGCTCGGCGAGCGCGCCCTGGATGAAGGTGCAGGTCAGCAGGACGAAGACGTACGCCTGGACGGCCTGGATGAAGAGCTCGAAGGCCGTCATCACGATGACCATCACGAACGACACGCCGGAGTAGGCGATGCCGATGCCGTTGAGCATGTACCAGCTGGCGATCGTGAAGAGCAGCAGCAGGGTGTGGCCCGCGAACATGTTCGCGAAGAGCCGGACCGCGTGCGTGAAGGGGCGCACGATCAGGTTCGAGAGGAGCTCGATGGACATCGACAGCGGCAGGACCGCGCCGAGGGACTTGTCGTAGCCGCTGAAGTTCTTGAAGGCACCGACGAAGCCGTGCCGCTTGAAGGTCAGCGAGACCCAGAGGATGTAGACGAGTCCGGCGAGGACCGCGGGGTAGGAGATGATCGCGGTGACCGGGAACTGGGCGACCGGGATGATCGACCACAGGTTCATGATCCAGATGAAGAAGAAGAGGGAGACGATGAGAGGTACGTACTTCTCGCCCTCCTTCTTGCCGATCGTCTCGTAGACGACACCGCGCCGGATGAAGTCGTAACCGGCCTCGGCGACCATCTGCAGCTTGCCCGGGACGACCTTCGGCTTCGCGAAGGCGGCCCAGAAGAAGCCGACGATGATGATCGAGCCGAGCAGCGCCAGCAGCATCGTCTTGTTGAAGTACAGGTTGCTGTCCGCGTCGCCGAAGAGCGGCTTGAACAGGAACGAGTGAAGGCCCGGAGCGACCGTGTCGAAACCACACCCGTCGAACAGGTGACAGCTCGTGTCGAAAGCGAGCGTCTGCGTCGGGTCAGCACTCACCGCGGGCTCCTTCGTCGTGGCGCATAGGTACGGCAACCTCGTTGTGTCGGCGCGGCACGGGGCCGCCGTTCGGCACGGGACTGGTGTTACGGATGTGGGGGCGGCTCAGGGGCATCTCGCCTCGCGAATGAACAGGCGTCAGCTCGAATGCCCGCGCCCGCGATGCCGCAGTTGGCACCGGACGATAGCAGGATCTGTCGTACGTCTTTATCCCACCCCTACCTCTCACGACGAGTGCCCCGATTTTTCGGGCTCGACGTAGAGGATCTTGGCTTTCATGTGGGCACGCGTCTGAGCCGCGATCCACGCGAGGGTGGCGACGACGAGCGTGATGGCGAAGGCCCGGGGGTTGAACAGGGTGGTGTTCTTGAACATGGCCATGAAGACGAAGAGCAGCAGGATCTGCGCCGCGTAGAGCATCAGGCCCATGGACTGGAAGAGATGCGGAAGCGTTTTGGCCGTGCGCTGGAGCACGTACAGCCCGATCCCCATGAAGAGGACCACCACGACCGTCGCGACGACCGCCCCGATGGCACCCTTGCCGCCCGCGACCACGCCGCTCACCACGGCGGCGATCGCACCGGCGGCGGCTGTGGGCACAGCGGCCTGGGCCAAAATCCGGACGTCGTTGGACGGCATGGCGGCAACTCCGCGTTCAAAAAAGTGGGGAAGGGGTGTCGTCATGGACGAGCGTAGTCCCGGTTCGAGGGGGTGAGACCTCAGACCTTCGGACCGTCGCACTGCGGTCCTTCGGCTCTGTCCGGGGTTCTCGTGAACCGTATCACAAACTATTTGATGAGGTCTTTACCTCGAAGGGGTGCTCAGCGTCACACATGAGAGTGAAAGCGCGCGTCTGAGCGAAAACCGGGGGAGCTTGTCTGGTATTGCACCCTTCGCACCCTCTAGCTTCCCCCACGACTTGGCAATGCTCTAGTCAGATTCTTACTTTGAGCGCGACCCCGCTCGGAACGTTCTCACCTTCGGGGGAGCCGGGTACGGCCCCCCACAGCGGTAGCCCCGTTGACGCCGGCCCCCGCGCCCACAGGCGTGCGCTCCTCCGTCTCCGCCGCCACCGGCAGAGGCGTCGGAACGGCCCTGCGGCGCCGGTAGCGGGGCGGGAGGAAGGCCTGGGCCCACAGCGGGGCGCGCGGGGTGAAGCGGGGCAGCAGCAACAGGACCAGGCCGACCGCGCTCAGCGCCGCGACGCCGAGGACGATCCACATCGATGCCGAGTTGACGGAGTAGGCCAGCGCCCCGAACGCGATCAGCGCCGACCAGAAGTACATGATCAGCACGGCCCGGCTGTGCGAGTGGCCGACCTCCAGCAGGCGGTGGTGCAGGTGCCCCCGGTCCGCCGCGAACGGCGACTGGCCGCGCCAGGTCCGCCGGACGATCGCGAGGATCAGGTCGGCCGCGGGGATCGCGATGATCGTCAGCGGCATCAGCAGCGGGATGTACACCGGCACCATCTGGTGGACGGCGTCGCGCTCGGACCCGACGTACAGCTTCATCGCGTCCGGGTCCACCTGGCCCGTGATCGAGATCGCGCCCGCCGCCAGGATCAGCCCGATCAGCATCGACCCCGAGTCGCCCATGAAGATCCGCGCCGGGTGCATGTTGTGCGGCAGGAAGCCCAGGCACATGCCCATCAGGATCGCCGAGAACAGCGTCGCCGGGGCGGCGGCCTCGATGCCGTACGAGTACCAGATCCGGTAGGCGTACATGAAGAACGCGGCGGCGGCGATGCACACCATGCCGGCCGCGAGGCCGTCGAGGCCGTCCACGAAGTTCACGGCGTTGATCGTGATGACGACCAGGGCGACCGTCAGCAGGGTGCCCTGCCACTGCGTCAACGCGACGGTTCCCACGAACGGGATCGGCAGCCAGAGGATCGTGAGCCCCTGGACGACCATGACACCGGCGGCGATCATCTGCGCGCCGAGCTTGATCAGCGCGTCGATCTCGAACTTGTCGTCTAGCACCCCGATCAGCCAGATCAGCGCGGCCCCCGACAGCAGGGCCCGGGGCTCGCTCGACTGCTCGAACACCTCGTTGAGGTTGGTCAGGTGGTCCGCGACCAGCAGCCCCGCGCACAGCCCGAAGAACATCGCGATCCCACCGAGCCGCGGAGTCGGTTCCCGGTGCACGTCACGCGCCCGGATCTCCGGCATCGCCCCGGCCACGATCGCGAACTTCCGCACCGGCCCGGTCAGCAGATACGTCACCGCGGCCGTGATGCAGAGCGTCAGCAGGTATTCACGCACGGGCTTCCCCACAGGTCTCGCTGGCCATCTCAGCCCCACACCCTAGCGACGAGCGCATACGGGTAGGGACATCCGGGTAGCCACGATGGTTGCACGTCCGGCTGTGCGGTCCCTTGTACGTGTGCCCCGGACCGTCCGTTCAGTCCGGATACGGCGGCCGTTCCCGGACCAGCTCCTCCACTTCCTCACACCCTCTCCGCGCCGTCACCTCACCGCGCACGACCCCCGCGAGCAGTACGGCGACCCGGGCCATGTCGGCCTCGCCCATCCCCTGCGTGGTCACGGCGGCGGTCCCCAGCCGCAGCCCGCGCCCACCGCCCCCCGGCAGAACACAGCAGTCCAGAATCACCCGGGCAGCCGCCAGCCGCCCCCGCGCGGCCTTCGCGTCGACCCCCAGCGGCGACGGATCGACGACGATCAGATGGGTGTCCGTGCCCCCGGTGACGACCCGCATCCCCTCGGCGGCCAGCCCCGCCGCCAGCACCCGCGCGTTGGCGACCACCTGCCGCGCGTACCCGGCGAACCCGGGCCCCGCGGCCTCCCCGAACGCCACCGCCTTGGCGGCGACCGTATGCATCTGGGCCCCTCCTTGCGTGAACGGGAAAACAGCCCGGTCGACCCGTTCCGCCAGCTCCTCCCCGCACAGCACCATCCCGCCCCGGGGCCCCCGCAGCACCTTGTGCGTGGTCGCGCACACCACATCGGCGTACGGCACAGGACTCGGCGCGACCCCTCCGGCGACGAGCCCGATGGGATGGGCGGCGTCGGCGATCAGATACGCCCCCACCTCGTCGGCGACCTCCCGGAAGAACCCGTAGTCGAGGTGGCGCGGATAGGCGATGGAACCGCACACGATCGCCTTCGGCCGGTGCTCACGGGCCAGCTCCCGCACGGCGTCGTAATCCACGAACCCCGTCGAGGCGTCGACCCCGTACGACACGAAAGAGAACCAGCGCCCCGAGAAGTTGACGGGCGACCCGTGCGTCAGGTGCCCGCCGTCCCGCAGCCCGAGCGCGAGCACGGTGTCACCGGGCCGCAGCAGGGCGGCGTACGCGGCCAGGACGGCCGAGGAGCCCGAATGGGGCTGCACGTTCGCGTGGCCCGCGCCGAACAGCGCCTTCGCCCGCTCCACGGCGACCCGCTCGGCGACGTCGACGATCTCGCACCCGCCGTGGTGCCGGGCCCCCGGATAGCCCTCGGCGTACTTGTTGGCGAGCACGGAACCCAGCGCGGCCAGCACGGCGGGCGAACAGAAGTTCTCGGCGGCGACGAGTTGCAGCCCGGAAGCCTGCCTGCGCCGCTCCCCCATCAGTACCTCGGCGATCTCGGGATCCTGCCGCAGCAGGACATCGCTCTCCGGTCCCGACAGGGAAACGACCATGGCAGGCTCCGAGCCTCGAAGCGGACGTACCCCCAATGTAGGCCGAAACCCCCGCGCCTACATCCGCGCCGGCACCCCCGTGAGCGCGGTCACCACAGGGTCGAGCGCCTGGTGTATCTCGTCCCCGATGGACCGGAAGAACGGCAGCGGAGCCCCGTACGGATCGTGCACCTCGTCCGCCTCGGCGGTGGGCGCGAGGAGCCACCCGCGCAGGGCCGCGGCGGCCCGTACGAGCGCGCGGGCGCGCATGACGACGCCCTCGTCCAGGGAGGGCAGCGTCGCCGGGTCTATGGCCCGCACGAGCCGGGTGAACTCCTTCAGCGTGAAGGTGCGCAGCCCGGCGGAGTGGCCCATGGAGATGACCTGGGCCCGGTGGTCCCGGGTGGCGGTCAGCACCAGGTCGGCCCGGATCACGTGCTCGTCGAGCAGTTCCCGCCCGGTGAACCCGGAGGCGTCCGCCCCGAACTCGGCGAGCACGGCCTCCGCGTTGGCCTCCATGGGCGCCCCCTCGTGCCCCCACGTCCCGGCGCTCTCGACGATGAGCCCGCCCCCGAGGATCCCGAGCCGCTCGGCGACGAAGTGCCGGGTGAGGCGCTCGGTGATGGGCGAGCGGCACACGTTCCCGGTGCTGACGTGCAGGATCCGGAAACTGTCCCGGGGGAACCCGAACGTCGTCGTGATCTCGGCGGCCGACTCCCCACCGCCTATGCCCGGCATGGGGTGCCCCCCAGCCCGGCCGGGAGGACGCCGCACCCGGGCCCCGTCAATTCGCCACCTCAAGATCGGGTACGACCTTCCGCAGCTCCTCCGCGGTGATGGCCCCCTCGCGCAGCAGGACGGGCACCTCACGGGTGACGTCGACGATGGAGGAGGGCACGTTCCCGGGCGTGGGCCCGCCGTCGAGGTAGACGGAGACGGAGTCGCCGAGCATGCCCTGGGCCTCGTCGCAGTTCTCCGGCGCGGGATGCCCGGTGAGGTTGGCGGAGGACACGGCCATGGGCCCGACCTCGGTGAGCAGCTCGATGGCGACGGGGTGCAGCGGCATCCGCACGGCGACGGTCCCCCGGGTGTCCCCGAGGTCCCACTGGAGGGACGGCTGATGCCGGGCGACGAGCGTCAGCGCGCCGGGCCAGAACGCGTCGACGAGTTCCCAGGCCAGTTCGGAGAAGTCGGTGACGAGCCCGTGCAGCGTGTTGGGCGAGCCGATGAGCACGGGCGTGGGCATGCTGCGGCCCCGCCCCTTCGCGTCGAGGAGTTCCGCCACGGCCTCGGAGGAGAACGCGTCGGCGCCGATCCCGTACACCGTGTCGGTGGGCAGCACGACCAGCTCGCCCCGGCGGACGGCGGACGCGGCCTCGCGCAGACCGGTCGTGCGGTCGGTCGCGTCGTTGGTGTCGTATCGCCGTGCCATGTCTAGCAAGCCTCCAGCTCGAATACGTACGAATGCGAAGGGGAAGGGGTCGTCCCGGCATCGGTGACCGTCACGGCATCGCCCGGCGTGCGGTCGCGAAGCGGGGGCGGTTGTTGAGGTCGGGGTGGTCGGCGGCGTCGGCCCAGCCGAGTTCCTCGGTGAAGATCCACGGCACCTGCCCGCCCTGCGTGTCCGCGTGCTCGACGACGACGACACCGCCGGGCCGCAGCAGCCGGTGCGCGGTGCGCTCCAGGCCCCGGATGAGGTCGAGGCCGTCCTCGCCGGAGAAGAGCGCCAGCTCGGGGTCGTAGTCGCGGGCCTCGGGGGCGACGTACTCCCACTCGGTGAGCGGGATGTACGGCGGGTTGGTGATGACGAGGTCGACCTGGCCGTCGAGGTCGGGGAACGCGTCGAGCGCGTTGCCCTGGCGCAGGTCGACGCGCGAGCCGGCCATGTTCTTGCGGGTCCACACGAGCGCGTCCTCGGACAGCTCCACGGCGTGCACCTTGGAGCGCGGCACCTCCTGGGCGAGGGCGAGGGCGATCGCGCCGGAGCCGGTGCACAGGTCGACGATGGTCGGCTCGACGACGTCCATCGCGCGCACGGCGTCTATGGCCCAGCCGACGACGGACTCGGTCTCGGGCCGGGGCACGAACACCCCGGGCCCGACCTGGAGTTCCAGGTACCGGAAGTAGGCGCGCCCGGTGATGTGCTGGAGCGGCTCGCGCTGCTCGCGCCGGGCGATGGCCTCCCAGTAGCGGGCGTCGAAGTCGGAGTCCTTCACGGAGTGCAGTTCGCCGCGCTTCACCGCGTGCACGAACGCGGCGAGCTCCTCCGCGTCGGTGCGCGGCGAGGGCACACCGGCGTCGGCCAGCCGCTGGGTGGCCTGGGCCACCTCGGCGAGCAGCAGGTTCACGCGAGTCCTCCGGTTTTCGTCAGGGTCTTACGCGGCCGCGAGCTTCGCCGCCGAGTCCGCGTCGACGCAGGCCTGGATGACCGCGTCGAGGTCGCCGTCCAGGACCTGGTCCAGGTTGTACGACTTGAAGCCGACGCGGTGGTCGGAGATGCGGTTCTCCGGGAAGTTGTACGTACGGATCTTCTCGGAGCGGTCGACGGTCCGCACCTGGCTGCGCCGGGCGTCCGCGGCCTCCCGCTCCGCCTCCTCCTGAGCGGCGGCGAGCAGCCTGGAGCGCAGGATACGCATCGCCTGCTCCTTGTTCTGCAACTGGCTCTTCTCGTTCTGACAGGAGGCTACGACGCCGGTGGGGATGTGCGTGATGCGTACGGCGGAGTCGGTGGTGTTGACGGACTGGCCGCCGGGGCCCGAGGAGCGGTAGACGTCGATGCGCAGGTCGTTCGGGTTGATCTCGACGTCGACCTCCTCGGCCTCGGGCGTCACGAGGACACCGGCGGCGGAGGTGTGGATACGGCCCTGCGACTCGGTGGCCGGGACACGCTGGACGCGGTGCACGCCGCCCTCGTACTTCAGCCGCGCCCACACGCCCTGACCGGGCTCGGTGGCGCCGTTGCCGCCCTTGGTCTTCACGGCGACCTGGACGTCCTTGTAGCCGCCCAGCTCCGACTCGGTGGCGTCGATGATCTCGGTCTTCCAGCCGACGCGCTCCGCGTACCGCAGGTACATCCGCAGCAGGTCGCCGGCGAACAGCGCCGACTCGTCGCCGCCCGCGCCCGCCTTGATCTCCAGGATGACGTCCTTGTCGTCCGAGGGGTCCCTCGGGACGAGCAGCAGGCGCAGCTTCTCCGTCAGCTCCTCGCGCTGCTTCTCCAGCTCCTTGACCTCGGCCGCGAAGTCCGGGTCGTCGGCGGCCAGTTCCTTCGCCGTCCCGATGTCGTCGCCGGTCTGCTTCCAGGAGCGGTACGTCGCGACGATCGGGGTCAGCTCGGCGTAGCGCTTGTTCAGCTTGCGCGCGTTCGCCTGGTCGGCGAAGACCGCCGGGTCGGCGAGCGTCGTCTCCAGCTCGGCGTGTTCCGTGACCAGTTCCTCGACGGCCTCGAACATCTTGGGCTCCTGTGATTCCTACGACGGTGAAGTGGGCGGCGACCAAAAACGCCGGTCCCGGGAGCACCCCCTGGCGGGAGCGCTGCCGTGGACCGGCGAAGAGGGGCTCGCTACTTCTTGGAGCCTGCGGCGGCCTTGCCGAAGCGGGCCTCGAAGCGGGCCACACGGCCACCGGTGTCGAGGATCTTCTGCTTGCCCGTGTAGAACGGGTGGCACTCGGAGCAGACGTCCGCACGGATGGTGCCGGACTCGATGGTGCTGCGAGTCGTGAACGACGCGCCGCAGGTGCAGCTGACCTGCGTCTCGACGTACGCGGGGTGGATGTCGCGCTTCAAGGGATTCTCCTAGATTTACGGGAGGGCACCGGGTCGCTTCCGCGGCTGCGGGGCGTGAACCGGGGCCGACGTACCAGTCTGCCAGGACTGGTGCCATACGCCCAAACCGGGGGTGGGGGTGAACTATTCCCGGGGGGCGAGTGCGGGTGCCCTCACGAGGAAGTCACCACCCCGTTGGCCTCCCCCGTCGCCGTTCCCTCCGTAGCCGTCTTCGGGATCGGCTGGTCGGTTTTCAGGGCTGTCCAGACCTGGTGGGCCTTCGTCTCGGCGATGATCACCCGGTTCGGGTTCGCGGGGTCGTACTGGACGGGCATGGTGACCATCGTCATGTTGGAGGAGCTGATGCTCTTCAGGCCGTTGGCGAAGGACATCAGGGAGTTGACCGAGCCGAGGTCGGAGTCGGTCGTGACCGCCTTCGTGGCCGTGTCCGCGAGGTCGTACAGCTTTGTGGGGCTCGTGAAGAGGCCGATCGAGCCGACCTGGTTGACCAGGGCTTTGATGAACGCCTGCTGAAGCTGGATGCGGCCGAGATCGGAGCCGTCGCCGACGCCGTGGCGGGTGCGGACGAGACCGAGGGCCTGCTCGCCGTTGAGGCGGTGCGTGCCCGCCGCCAGGTTCAGGTGGCTGTCCTTGTCGCTGATCGCCTTGGTGGTCGTGACCCGCACCCCGCCCAGTTCGTCGATCAGCTTCTCGAACCCGGAGAAGTCGACTTCGAGGTAGTGGTCCATCCGCAGGTTCGTGATCGACTCGACGGTCTTGACCGCACAGGCCGCCCCGCCGGTGGTGTACGCGGTGTTGAACATCACCCCGTGCGCGGCATCGTGGGTGACCCCGCGGGCGTCCGTGCAGGCGGGCCGGTCGACGAGGGTGTCGCGGGGCACGGAGACGACGCTGGCCTTCTTGTGCCCCTCGTAGACGTGGACGATCATCGCCGTGTCCGAGCGGGCGCTGCCGTCGTCGGTGCCCCCGCCGAGCTTCTTGTTGGCCCCGGACCGCGAGTCGGACCCGAGGACGAGGATGTTCTCGGACCCGTTGTCGGCCTTGGCGGGCCGGTCCGTACCGAGCGCCTGGTCGATGTCGACGCTCTTGATGTTGCCGTTGAGCTTGAAGTAGAGGAATCCCGCCCCGGTCCCCCCGAGGACGAGGATCCCCCCGGCGACCCACGCCGCGACCACCGGACCCCGCCGCCTCCTGGGCTTGCGGTGGCTGTTCCCCGGTATGTCAGGCGTGCTCTCGGCGGACATGTCTCCTCGGCTCTCTTCTGCCTCGTCTCATCATCACTCCGCCAGATCAGACGGGGAAACTCCGGACAGGGTTGCACAAGTCGCCAGAGTCGATCAAAAACGCAGGAAAAAGACAGAAAAACGGTCACCCCCCGTGACCAGGGGGTGACCGTTCCCAGGAACCGCCGGCAGACGTCAGTCGCTGCCGTTGCCCGGCGTCGTCTTCTGGATCTGCATCAGGAACTCGGCGTTCGACTTCGTCTGCTTCATCTTGTCGAGGAGCAGCTCGATCGCCTGCTGCTGGTCGAGCGCGTGCAGCACCCGGCGCAGCTTCCAGACGACCGCCAGCTCCTCGTTGCCGAGCAGGATCTCTTCCTTGCGGGTACCGGACGCGTCGACGTCGACGGCCGGGAAGATCCGCTTGTCGGCGAGCTTCCGGTCGAGCTTGAGCTCCATGTTGCCGGTGCCCTTGAACTCCTCGAAGATCACCTCGTCCATGCGGGACCCGGTGTCGACGAGCGCGGTCGCGAGGATGGTCAGCGAGCCGCCGTCCTCGATGTTGCGCGCGGCGCCGAAGAAGCGCTTCGGGGGGTAGAGGGCGGTCGAGTCGACACCACCGGACAGGATGCGCCCGGAGGCCGGCGCCGCGAGGTTGTAGGCACGGCCCAGACGCGTGATGGAGTCGAGCAGGACGACGACGTCGTGGCCCAGCTCGACCAGCCGCTTGGCGCGCTCGATGGCGAGCTCGGCGACGGTCGTGTGGTCCTCGGCGGGCCGGTCGAAGGTCGAGGAGATGACCTCGCCCTTCACCGACCGCTGCATGTCGGTGACCTCTTCGGGACGCTCGTCGACGAGGACGACCATCAGGTGGCACTCGGGGTTGTTGTGCGTGATCGCGTTGGCGATGGCCTGCATGATCATGGTCTTGCCGGTCTTCGGCGGGGCCACGATCAGCCCGCGCTGGCCCTTGCCGATCGGCGACACGAGGTCGATGATCCGCGTGGTCAGCACACCCGGGTCGGTCTCCAGGCGGAGCCGGTCCTGCGGGTACAGCGGCGTCAGCTTGTTGAACTCCGGGCGGCCACGGCCGTGTTCGGGCGCCATGCCGTTGGTGGAGTCGAGCCGCACGAGCGCGTTGAACTTCTCGCGCCGCTCGCCGTCCTTGGGCTGGCGGACCGCGCCGGTGACGTGGTCGCCCTTGCGCAGGCCGTTCTTGCGGACCTGGGCGAGGGAGACGTACACGTCGTTGGGGCCGGGCAGGTAGCCCGAGGTGCGGATGAAGGCGTAGTTGTCGAGGATGTCGAGGATGCCCGCGACCGGGATCAGGACGTCGTCGTCGGCCAACTGCGGCTCGGGGGCGCCGAGTTCGTCGCGCCCGCGACGCCCGCGGCGGTCCCGGTAGCGGCCCCGGCGGCCACGGCGGCCACCGTCGAAGTCGTCGTCCTCGTCGAGGCGCGGGCCGTTGTCGCGCTGCTGGCGGTCCTGACGGCCGCCCTGCTCCTGCCGGTCCTGGCGCGGCTGGCGCTCCTGGCGGCCCTGGCCCTGCTGGTCGTCGCTCTTGCCGCGCCGGTCACCCCGGTCGGCACGGTCGCCCCGGTCGGCACGGTCCCCGCGCTCGCCCCGCTCGCCGCGGTCGCGACCGCGCTCGCGGCGGCCCTGGCGGCGGCCCTCGCCGTCACCCGCGTCGGCCTGCGGGCGCTCGGCGACGGGCGTCTCGGCCCGGGGCTCGGTCTTCGCCTCGACGGCGACCGTCTCGACGGGCGCGGCGGCCACGGGGGCGCCGGCCTCGGCGGTGGCGCGGCGGCGGCCACGGCGCTCGACGGGCGCGTCACCGGCCGGCTGGCCGGGGATGTCGATCTGCTGCTGGGCCTGCTCGGCGGCGGGCGCCTCGGCCTTGACGGCCGGCGCCTCCTCGGCCGTACGGGCGCGGGAGGTGGCGCGGCGCTTGGGCTTCTCGGCGGGCGCCTCGGCCTGCGGGGCGGCGGCGCCCGAGCCGGCCTGCGCCTCCTTGATGACGTCGATCAGCTGGCTCTTGCGCATCCGCGCGGTGCCCTTGATACCGAGGCCGGATGCGACCTGCTGAAGCTCTGCCAGCACCATGCCTTCGAGGCCGGTACCGCGGCGCCGCCGGGAGCCGGCACCGGCGGCAGGCGCGGAGGCGTCCGTGGCGGGCGCGGCAGCGGTCTCCTCGACACGTGCGCCCATCAGATCGGTGGTGTCGCTCACGAAGGGTCCTTCCCTGGAGCGGACGTCGGCCTGTCTGGCTCGGCGACCGGTTGTGCTGTCCGGTTCCTGTCCCTTTGGTATGGACGGAGCCGGGGCGGTAATCCGCCGGAGCGGCGGATGAGATTTCTGGTGATGGCGCTCCCCCGACAGATCAGAGGTCGCACCTGTTCCGGAGCGTGCCCTGTGGGCCACTCAGCGTCGATGTACAGCGCACTGCCCAGGTGCGTGGTACGGAACGCAATGCGGCTTGGGGAGCTCCCGGAAGAATGTCTGTCCCGGACGGGGACGTGAAGCACCTCGCCATGGTGGGGTCGGGTGCAGACTTGAGGTTAACACTACCGGATCCAACAAACATTCCCCCTCTCGAAATCCGGCGACGATTCACGCGATGCCTTATGCGTGAAGGTCGCCGGCGGGTGCGAGCGGCAATACGCTCGCCCCCTGAAGGTCCAGGCCCAGCCGGTTGGCGGCCCAGTCCGCGCCCGCCGACGCCTCGACCTTGTCGGCCGATTCCGCGTCGGCCAGCGCCATCACGGTGGGTCCCGCGCCGGAGATCACGGCGGGAATGCCGTCGGCGCGCAGCCGCTCCACGAGCGCGGCGCTCTCCGGCATCGCGGGGGCGCGGTACTCCTGGTGGAGGCGGTCCTCGGTGGCGGGCAGCAGCAGCTCGGGGCGCCGGGTGAGGGCCTCGACGAGCAGGGCGGCACGGCCCGCGTTGGCGGCGGCGTCGACGTGCGGGACGGTGCGCGGGAGCAGTCCGCGCGCGGTCTCGGTGAGGAGCGGCTTCGCGGGCACGAAAACCACCGGAACGATGGAATCGGCGGGCTCGGTACGGATCGCGCGGGCGGCGCCGCCGTCCATCCAGGAAAGGGTGAAGCCGCCGAGCAGGCAGGCCGCGACGTTGTCGGGGTGGCCCTCGATCTCGGTGGCGAGTTCGAGCAGCGCGGCGCTGTCGAGGCGGGATTCGCCGCCTATGGTCACGGCGCGGGCGGCGACGATGCCGGCGCAGATCGCGGCGGAGGAGGAGCCGAGGCCGCGGCCGTGCGGGATGCGGTTGGCGCAGACGATCTCCAGGCCGCGCGGCTGTCCGCCGAGGGCGTCGAAGGCGGTGCGCATGGCCCGGACGAGGAGGTGGCTCTCGTCGCGCGGGAGGGTTTCACCGCCCTCTCCGGCGATGTCGATGTGCAGCCCGGAGTCGGCCACCCGGACGACGACGTCGTCGTAGAGCCCCAGCGCGAGGCCGAAGGCGTCGAAGCCGGGCCCGAGGTTGGCGCTGGTGGCGGGGACGCGCACCCGGACGGCGGCGGCGCGGAAAGCGGGACCGGCCATCGCTCGATGAACTCCTTGAGCTGCGGAACTGTCGATTGCCGTGCGGCGATGTCGACGTTCGGGGACTGACGTGCGGTGAGACCCCCCGGGGCTGCGGCGACGGCGCGGCAGCCCGGCATCCGTAGTGCATATGCAGCGGGCGGGTTCACTACAGCCTATCGAAGGAAGGTTCTGTGGCGACATAGGGCGCACAGGAGGCGCACGATGCGTGTCGTAAGCCCCCTGTGCACCCCTGACGGGGGAACCCCTAGACGAGACCGAGGTTCTGCGCGGCGGCGGCGGCGTCGACGGGGACCGTGAGCGGCTGCGGGGCGCCCGCGACCGCCCAGTCGGGGTCCTTGAGGCCGTTGCCGGTGACGGTGCAGACGATGCGCTGGCCGGGGTCGACCTTGCCCTGCTCGGCGGCCTTGAGGAGGCCGGCGACGGAGGCGGCGGAGGCGGGCTCGACGAAGACGCCCTCCTGTGCGGCCAGCAGCCGGTAGGCGCGCAGGATCTCGCGGTCCGTCACCTCGTCGATGAACCCGCCGGACTCCTCGCGCGCGGCGAGCGCGTACTCCCAGGAGGCGGGGTTGCCGATGCGGATCGCCGTCGCGATCGTCGAGGGGTCCTTGACGACCTCGCCGCGCACGATCGGCGCGGAGCCGGACGCCTGGAACCCCCACATGCGGGGCGTGCGGGAGGCAACGCCGTCGGCGGCGTACTCCTTGTAGCCCTTCCAGTACGCGGTGATGTTGCCCGCGTTGCCGACCGGGAGGACGTGGATGTCGGGGGCGTCGCCGAGCATGTCGACGATCTCGAAGGCGGCGGTCTTCTGGCCCTCGATGCGCACCGGGTTGACCGAATTGACCAGCGCGACAGGGTAGTTGTCGCTCAGGTCGCGGGCCAGGGTGAGGCAGTCGTCGAAGTTGCCGTCGACCTGGAGGATCTTCGCGCCGTGCACGAGGGCCTGGCCCATCTTGCCGAGCGCGATCTTGCCGCGCGGCACGAGGACGGCGGAGACCATGCCCGCGCGCACCCCGTACGCGGCGGCGGAGGCCGACGTGTTGCCGGTGGAGGCGCAGATGACGGCCTGCGCGCCCTCCTCCTTGGCCTTGGAGATGGCCATGGTCATGCCGCGGTCCTTGAAGGACCCCGTCGGGTTCGCGCCCTCGACCTTGAGGTGGACCTCGCAGCCGGTGCGCTCGGAGAGCACCTGCGCGGGGACGAGGGGCGTGCCGCCCTCGCGGAGCGTCACGACCGGCGTGCCGGCGGAGACGGGCAGCCGGTCCCGGTACTCCTCGATGATTCCGCGCCACTGGTGGGTCATTGCTGGTTACTCTCCTTCAACCCGCATGATGCTGGCGACACCGCGGACAGTGTCGAGCTTGCGCAGCGCCTCGACGGTCCCGCTGAGGGCGGCGTCGGACGCGCGGTGGGTGACGACGACGAGAGACGCCTCGCCGGCACTGTCTTGTCGTCCTTGCTGACGAACGGTATCGATCGACACCCCGTGCTCGGCGAACACGGTCGCGACCTGGGCGAGAACACCCGGTTTGTCCGCCACGTCGAGGCTGATGTGGTACCGCGTCACGACATCGCCCATGGGCGACACCGGCAGGGCCGCGTACGCCGACTCGCCGGGCCCCGTCGCCCCGCTGAGCCGGTTGCGGCACACGGCGACGAGGTCGCCGAGCACGGCCGAGGCGGTGGGCGCGCCGCCCGCGCCGGGGCCGTAGAACATGAGCTGGCCGGCCGCGTCGGACTCGACGAAGACGGCGTTGTAGGCGCCGCGCACGGAGGCGAGCGGGTGGGAGAGCGGGATCATCGCCGGGTGGACGCGCGCGGTGACCGAGCCGCCGTCGGCGGCGCGCTCGCAGATCGCCAGCAGCTTGATCGTGCAGTTCATGTTCTTCGCGGAGGCGAAGTCCGCCGCGGTCACCTCGGACATGCCCTCGCGGTAGACGTCGTCGAGGCGCACGCGGGTGTGGAAGGCGATCCCGGCGAGGATCGCGGCCTTGGCGGCGGCGTCGAAGCCCTCGACGTCGGCGGTCGGGTCGGCTTCCGCGTACCCGAGGGCGGTGGCCTCGTCGAGCGCTTCCTGGTAGCCGGCGCCGGTCGAGTCCATCTTGTCGAGGATGAAGTTCGTCGTGCCGTTGACGATGCCGAGCACGCGGTTGACCTTGTCGCCGGCCAGCGACTCGCGCAGCGGGCGGATCAGCGGGATCGCGCCGGCGACGGCCGCCTCGTAGTACAGGTCGCGGCCGTGCTCCTGCGCCGCCGCGTGCAGCGCCGCGCCGTCCTGCGCGAGGAGCGCCTTGTTCGCCGAGACGACCGAGGCGCCGTGCTCGAAGGCGGTCGTGATGAGGGTGCGGGCCGGTTCGATGCCGCCGATGACCTCGACGACGACGTCGATGTCGCCGCGTTTGACGAGCGCGGTCGCGTCCGTCGTGACCAGCGCCGGGTCGATGCCGTCGCGGACCCTGCTCGGGCGGCGCACGGCGACCCCGGCCAGTTCCACGGGGGCGCCGATCCTCGCGGCGAGGTCGTCGGCGTGCGTCGTCATGATGCGGGCCACCTCTGAGCCGACGACTCCACAGCCCAGCAGCGCCACCTTCAGCGGACGCGTACGCATCATGCGACCTCGTTTCCTCATACGGTCTACGGTTCGACCAGTCTCACCCACCGAACCGCGGGTTTTGCCCCGGGTCCGGATCGTGAGACGTCTATTTCATGTCCCTGAGCGGTTCCGACAGGAGATTCTCCCGTGATCGTCAGCCGACGTCGAGCCTCAGAAGATCTTCCTCTGTCTCCCGGCGCACGATGACCCTCGCCCGCCCGTCCGCGACCGCCACCACCGGGGGCCTCGGCACGTGGTTGTAGTTGCTCGCCATCGACCGGCAGTACGCGCCCGTCGCCGGTACGGCGAGCAGGTCGCCCGGCGCCAGGTCGGCCGGCAGGAACGCGTCCCGCACGACGATGTCCCCGCTCTCGCAGTGCTTGCCGACCACGCGCGACAGCATCGGCTCGGCGTCGGACGTCCGCGAGACGAGGGCGACGCTGTACTCGGCGTCGTACAGCGCGGTGCGGATGTTGTCCGACATGCCGCCGTCCACGGAGACGTACGTCCGCAGGCCGTCCAGCGGCTTCAGGGTGCCGACCTCGTACAGCGTGAACGCGGTCGGGCCGACGATCGCGCGGCCCGGCTCGACGGAGATGCGCGGCGTGCTGAGGGCCGCCGCCTCGCACTCGCGGGTGACGATCTCGTTGAGCGCCTTCGCGATCTCGTGCGGCTCGCGGGGGTCGTCGTCGCTGGTGTACGCGATGCCGAGGCCGCCGCCGAGGTCGATCTCCGGGAGCTGTACGCCGTGCTCGTCGCGGATCTCCTTCAGCAGGCCGACGACCCGGCGCGCGGCGACCTCGAAGCCGGACATGTCGAAGATCTGCGAGCCGATGTGGCTGTGCACGCCGATCAGCTCCAGACTGTCGAGCTGGAGCGCGCGGCGTACGGCCTCGGCGGCCTGGCCGCCGGCCAGCGGGATGCCGAACTTCTGGTCCTCGTGGGCCGTCGCGATGAACTCGTGCGTGTGGGCCTCGACGCCGACCGTGATCCGGATCTGCACCTTCTGACGCCTGCCGAGGTCCCTCGCGATGTGCGCGACGCGGACGATCTCCTGGAAGGAGTCCAGCACGATCCGGCCCACCCCGGCCTCGATCGCCCGGCGGATCTCCTGCACGGACTTGTTGTTGCCGTGCAGCGCGATGCGCTCCGCTGGCATCCCCGCGGACAGGGCCGTCGCCAGTTCGCCGCCCGAGCAGACGTCGAGGTTCAGGCCCTCCTCGTGCAGCCAGCGCACGACCGCCCTCGACAGGAACGCCTTGCCTGCGTAGAAGACGTCCGCTTCGGGGCCGAACGCCGTGCGCCAGGCCCTTGCCCTGGCCCGGAAGTCCGTCTCGTCCAGGACGTACACCGGGGTGCCGAACTCCTCGGCGATGCGCGTCGCCGGGATGCCGCCGACGGTGAGGACTCCGTCCTCGTCCCTCTCCACCGTCTGCGCCCACACCTTCCTGTCCAGCGTGTTCAGGTCGGCGGGCGGGGCGCTGTAATGCCCCTCCGGCAGGACGTCGGCGTGACGGGGGCCGGCGGGGTGTGCGGAACGGCTCATCTTCGTTCTGGGCTTTCTTATCGGGGCGTTTCTTGGCGGGGCGTTTGTGTCGGGGCGTTCTTGGCGGGGCGTTCTACAGATGCTCTGGAGCGTCGATGCCGAGCAGGGACAGGCCACCGGCCAGCACCGCCCCGGCG
>NZ_LIRL01000288.1 GCF_001419795.1 Streptomyces niveiscabiei | reverse complement strand
CCGACGCCTTCTTCACGCCGAACTGCTGGTTGGCGTTGTTGTGGTCGCTCCACTGCACCAGGGCGGTACCGGCGGTCTTCGACCAGCCGTAGTCGTCCAGGACTTTGCCGGAATTCCGGTTCAGCAGGCGGTAGTTGCCGTCGCCCGAGTCGACGAACCGCCACTGCTGGTTGGTCCCGCCGTGCCGGCTCCACTGCACGACCGCCGCGCCGTCGTACGTGGCGTAGCCGAGCCCGTCCAGCACCTCGCCGCTGTTGCGGTTGACCAGGACGTACCAGGAGTCCGTGTCCACGACCGCCGCCGAGGCCGTACTGACCCAGGCCACGGAGCCGCCCACGACGGTCAGGGCGACGGCTCCCCACAGGCTCCGGCGCTGGTACAGCCGACGGCCCCGGTGTTTGTGCCGGTGCCCCGGAGCGGGCGTGGGGGACGACGGGCGAGGCGACATTTCGGTGCTCTCTTTCGGCGTTGCTCCGTACGGACCCCCTGGTCCGTACGGCACCGAGTCGTCACGGCCCGCGGAAAGGTTGCCCCCGTCCGGCGAAACTTTTCCGAGAACCGCTCACGACGTACGGCGGTGCCGGGCCTTCGGCCCCCTGCTGCGGACGCGCACCACCACGAACAGCCCCAGCGCCAGCGCCGCGAGCCCCAGGACCACCTTCGACAGCACCCCCACGTACGCCTCGACCAGCTCCCACTGATCCCCCAGCCAGTAACCCGCCATGATCAGCACGGAGTTCCACAGCAGGGAGCCGAGGGCGGTGAGCGCGACGAACGTGGGCAGCCGCATCCGGTCCACCCCCGCCGGGACGGAGATCAGGCTCCGGAAGACGGGGAGCATCCGGCCCAGGAAGATCGCCTTCGTGCCGTGCCGCGCGAACCACTCCTCCGTCCGCACCAGGTCCGCCGGCTTCACCAGCGGCAGCTTTCCCCAGATCGTGTGCACGCGCTCCCGGCCGACCAGCATCCCGATCCAGTACAGGACGACGGCCCCCACGGTCGCCCCGAGTGTCGTCCAGAACAACGCGGACGGCAGGCTCAGCACGCCCTGCCCCGCCGCGAACCCCGTCAGCGGCAGGATCACTTCACTGGGAATCGGCGGAAAAAGGTTCTCCAGAGCGATCGCCAGCCCCGCTCCCGGCCCCCCGATCGTCTCGATGAGCCCCGTGACCCACCCCGTGATCCCGTCCGAGGGTTCTTTGGGCTGGGCGGCGAGGTGCGCGGTCGTCATAGGGTAAAGGTAATGCAAAGTCGGGGGCGGGTCAGAGGCGGCAGCTGATCTCCATGCCGTCCTCGACGGGGAACGTCACGCTCCGGTATCCGTTCGCCGGGTCGCGCACATAGTCGAGGTACGGCCGCAGACCGCTCAGGACGACGTCGTCGGCCACGACGAGCGTGCCGGGCCGCAGACGCGGTTCGAGCAGCCGCAGGACGGGCAGGCACAGCTCCTTCCAGCCGTCCAGCAGGACGAAGTCCGCGGGGTCGTCGAGGTCGCGGAGGCTGTCCCGGGCGTCTCCCTCCAGCACGGTGATCAGGTCGTCCAGGCCGGCCTCGGCGAAGGTCCGGCGGGTCGCGGCGATCTTGTCCTTGCTGAGTTCCGTGGTGATGACGCGTCCGGTGCCGTTGTCCCGTACGGCCGCGGCCAGATACAGCGTGGAGATCCCGAAGGACATGCCGAACTCCACGACCGTGGCCGGGCGGACGGCCCGGACCAGGTTGTACAGCAGTTCCCCGCCTGCGGCGGAGATCGGCATGTAGACCTCCGCCACGGCGTCGGCCCGCTCCTGGGGTGTCAGCGGCGCGAACCCGCCGGGCAGCTGCGCGCTGACGCGCGCGGCAGTGGTGTCGTCCTGCTCGGCCCGCTCGAACATTCGGCTGAGGGCTGCCTCGACGCGGGGGTCGGCAAGCGTGTGGGTGTGTGTCATGGAGGCTAGAGTAGACGCAACGTTGCGTCACATCTAGGGGCGATACCCTGACCGCCGGGAGGCGACATGGCACCTGCGGCAAACGCCGTCGAGGCGGGCGGTACCGGCGGACCGGGGCGGCGCCACCACGGCAACCGGCACGGACGCAGCGAACAGGCCCGGCTGGCAGTCCTGGAGGTGGCCGACGACCTGCTCGCCGAGAAGGGCTTCGCGGGCGTCACGATGGAGGGCATCGCCGCACGGGCCGGGGTCGCCAAGCAGACCATCTACCGCTGGTGGAAGAGCAAGACCGACGTCCTGATGGACGCCTTCCTCCAGGACGCGACCGAGGACCTCACGGCCCCCGATTCCGGCGACATCGCCCTCGACCTGCGCGACTATCTGCGCCGACTCGCGTGGTTCCTCAGCGAGTCCGACTCCGGCGCCGTCTTCAAAGCGCTGATCGCCCAGGCTCAGCACGATCCGGCGTTCGCCCAGGACTTCCGCTCCCGCTACCTCGACGGCCAACGCCACCGCGACCGCCTCCCGCTGGAGCGGGCCGTGGACAGAGGCCAGCTGCCCGCGGACCTCGACATGGCGGCCGAGACGGACCAGCTCGTGGGCCCCCTCTACTACCGCGTACTGGTGACCGACGAACCGATCGGCCCCGAATTCACGGACGGGCTCGTCGACGCGTTCCTCCGACGGCACGGGGCGACGCTGCGGGCGAAGCACTGACGCAGGGGTGCCTGGCCCTTCGGGGGTGGGCACCCTTCTGCTCGGTGATCCTCTTCGTCCGCTTGCCGTCGCCCCCATGCTGAACGTGGGAGGACCCGTGACTCAGCAGACTCCGTACCGACGGCTGCGCGCCCTGCGCGACCGCTTCGCTCCGCCGCCCGGCCTCACGTGGCCCGAGATCAGTGGCGGGAAGCTCGTCATGACGCTGCGTCCCGGGCCACGCCATCAACTGACCGCGATGCTGGTGCGGAGGCAGTTGGATACGCAACTCCCCGAAGGGCTGGGGGTGTTCGAGGCGACGGACACGGACGACGAGGCTCTGGGCGTCCTGCGCGTGCCGGACCTCCAGGTATGCCGTGACGCCGCGATGGAGACGGACGATCCCCTCGACCCCCGCGAGATCGTCCAGGCCGAGGGACGCCCGGCCTACGACAACCGGCTGCACCTGCCCTACGGCAAACCGGTCACCGTGGCCACCGACCTCGGCACCTGGAAGATCGAGACCGCTGACCTGCCCCGCTACGGTCACCCCAGGCGCTTCGTGAACGTGAATTCCGTGACCCCCGGCGGGTAGTCGGGGATCGCGCAGACCTCCTCGTACCCCTGTTTCCGGTAGAAGCCGGGCGCCTGGAAGTCCCAGGTCTCCAGGCGTACGGCCGTGCAGGCGCGGTCGTCGCGGGCGATGCGTTCCGCCCGGGCGAGGAGGTCGGTGCCGAGGCCGGTGCCGCGGAGGTCGGGGTCCACCCAGAGGAAGGTGACGTGGAGCCAGGAGGCCCAGGTGTGGCCGACGAGGCCGCCGCAGAGGGGGTTGTCGGGGGTGGTGGCCCAGATGTGCAACGGGGACTCGGTGGCGTCCGGGGTGAGCTGGAGGGCGCGCAGCTCGGGTGACGCGGAGAGGTTCGTCGCCCGGAGCCTCGTACGGAGCAGCGCGCGTCGGGTGTTGTCCACTTCTGTCTCAAAGCCGAACATGCGGCACACCATAAACGCCTCGGCCGACCAGTTCTGCGAAACCGCTTCCGCTCCGTGCTCCCGGCCCTACTCTGTGAACAGCACCGGCGGGGGGCCGGTGCCGTTCAGGGGGCGAGACAGTCGGGTACGGCGCTCGCGGCGGGGGTAGCAGTACGCGCACGGCGGCGGCCGTGCGGCACCCGCGCCACGGGCGTCGTACCCGCAGCCGTCGTTCTCCGGCCTTTTCTGGGGTATCCCCTGCTCCGTCGAGGAGCATCGGGGAAGGGGGTTTCGTGGTTCGTATCCGAGTTCTGGTCGTCGACGATCACCGGATCTTCGCGGAGTCGCTGGCGGCGGCGCTGGCCGCCGAGCCGGACGTCGAGGTGTCCGCCGCCGGGAGCGGCCCCGCGGCGCTGCGGAGTCTGGAGCGGGCCGCCGCGGAGGGGCGCCGCTTCGACGTGCTTCTCGTGGACGCCGATCTGGGCGCCGTCGCACCCGGGCTGCGGCCCGCGGTGCCGGTCCACGAGGTCAGTGAGAACGGGCACGTGGACGGGATCTCGCTCGTCTCCGGCGTCCGCTCGACCCAGGCGTACGTACGCGTCGTCGTGCTCGCCGAGAAGGACGATCCCCGGCGGGCCGCGCTGGCCTTGCAGGCGGGGGCGTCCGGGTGGGTCGCCAAGGACTGCTCCCTGTCGCGGCTGCTGACCGTCATACGGGGGGTGCTGCGCGATGAGACACATCTGCCGCCGGCCCTGCTGACCGGTGTGCTGCGGGAGCTGACGGCCGCGCGCAAGCACCGGACGGAGAGCGAGCGGCTGGTCGAGTCGCTGACACCCCGGGAGCGGGAGGTGCTGCGCTGCATGGTCGCGGGGCTGGGCAGGAAGGCGGTGGCCGAGCGCCTGTTCCTGTCACCGCACACGGTCCGCACCCACATGCAGAACGTCCTGGGCAAGCTGGGCGTGCACTCCACCCTGGCAGCGGTGGCACTGGCCCGGCGTGCGGGCGTCGGCCCGGTGGACCTCGCCGGCGACGTCGTCGAGCGGGGCGGGCAGTTGGCCTAGCGTTCCCGGAGCCTTCAACTCCGTTTCCCTGGCGGGTAGTTCGCCCGTCGGTAGGTGGTGCACATCACGGGCGGATCCGGACAGTATGGCCGGATCCGCCGCTTCACCGTCGGACTCGCGGGCAGCGCCGACGCCGCCGCCTACGACGGCCAGGCCCCGATCTCCAGCGGCTGCGCGAACAGCGCGATCACGGCCAGATCGAACGCCATCTACGTCGGCGGCACCCAGGTCGGCACGATCGAGCTGCGCTACAGCACGTCCTGCCGCACCGCGTGGGCGCGCGTGCGCCCGACCGGTCCCTACGGCGGCGCCACCGTCACGCGCATCCCGGGCTACGACTGGTACCGCTGCGACAGCCTGTCCTGGAACTCCTCCATGGGCCAGTACACCTGCTACACCCCGATGCTGAACGACGCGGGCGTCCAGTCCTTCGCCCGGGGCTCCGCCTCGGCGTCCAACGGCTTCAACTCGGACGACGTCGAAACCGGCCGCTACTGAGCCCCGTCCCTCGTAAGGATTACAGCGATGAACCTCAAGAAGATCGTCAGCGCCGCCGCCGGTGTCGTCATGCTCGCAAGCCTCGGCACCGTGGCCACCGCCACGAACGCCTCGGCGAGCGGCAACTGCTACATGATCCAGTGGCCCAACGCGAAGCTCGCCCCGCGCCTGTGGTGGGTCCCCGACCACAACCTCTCCTACGCCCCCGGCAGTCATGACGCCTGTGTCGAGATCCTTCAGCAGGAGCTGAACGAGCTGTACCACGCCGGCCTCGCGACGGACGGCTACTTCGGGCAGAACACCCTGACATGGGTCCGGAACTTCCAGGGGGACTTCGGCTGCGCCGGCGGTGTCGACGGCATCGCCGGGCACAACACCTTCAGCTGCCTGAACTGGGCCACCGGGCACTACCAGGTGTGATGATCCGTCAGCTCCCGGTTCCGGTGCCACCGGGGCCGGGAGCTTTCGTATGCCCCCGAACGGGCCGGTCAGCCCGGGATGTTGTCGAAGGGGGCCGTCAACTGGCGCAGCAGCGCGGCCAGTTCACCCCGCTGGGCCGGCGACAGCTCTGCCAGGATCGCCCGCTCCTGTGCGAGCAGGCCCGCCAGTGCCTGGTCAGCGCGGTCGCGGCCCTCTGCGGTCAGGCGGACCAGGACGCCTCGGCGGTCCGTCGGGTCGGGGAGGCGTTCCACCAGGCCCTTCTGGGTGAGCCGGTCGATGCGGTTCGTCATCGTGCCCGAGGTGACCAGGGTCTGTGTGAGGAGCTGGCCGGGGGAGAGCTGGTAGGGGGCGCCCGCCCGGCGCAGCGCCGTGAGGACGTCGAACTCCCAGGGCTCCAGCTGGTGCTCGGAGAACGCCAGCCGGCGTGCGCGGTCCAGGTGGCGGGCCAGTCTGCTGACCCGGCTCAGCACTTCGAGTGGCTCCACGTCGAGGTCCGGGCGTTCCCGACGCCACGCCGCGACCAGCCGATCGACCTCGTCCTCCATGGCGATCAGTGTAGTGGTTGTGTCGATGTGAAGTCTCTTGATGTCGAGTCTCTTGACGTCGAGAGAGATCGCCGGGCATCGTGGAACCATGACCAGCCCCTCCTGGGACCCCGCCCAGTACCTGCGCCACGCGGACCACCGCGCCCGCCCCTTCACCGACCTCCTCGCGGGGATCCCCCACCTC
>NZ_LIRL01000287.1 GCF_001419795.1 Streptomyces niveiscabiei | reverse complement strand
CCCCCATCCACACCGCCGCCCGGCCCGGCCGGTACCCGTAGGCGACCGTCCAGTCCTGCGCGTACCCCCAGAGCTTCGCGCCCGGCGGGAGGGTCTCGCGGCGTCTGCGCTGCTTGGCGAGCAGGACCTCGCGCGCGTCCTGGTCCTCCCCGCCCGCCCGCAGGACCGCCGCGAGGCGCTCGTACGGCTCCGGCGCGTACTCCGCGGTCGCCGCCGCGACCCACTCCAGGCGCGCGGCCAGCGGGAACGGGCCGACCGGGATCAGGTTGTCGTACGTGAACCCGGCCATGTGCAGGCGGCCGGGGCCCGGCCAGGCCGTCGCGCGGTCGATCAGGTTGACGACCCGCGTGCCCGACAGGACGACCGTGCCGCGCTCCGGGTGCTGGCCGAGGAAGCGCAGCTCCGACGCGTGGACCCGGCGCAGGGACAGTTCCTGGTCGTCCGTGAGGGTGAAGCGCGCGGACTGGAGGTCCACCGCGTCCCCGAACCGCCCGTCGTCCAGCCTCAGGCCGCCCCGGCACTCGAAGCGCTGGACGCGGACGCCCCGCGCGGGTGTCACCCCGGATGCCTGCCGGCCGCCCGCCGCCGCGGGCGTCAGGTACAGCGAGCGCTCGACGGTGAGCTGCGGGGCGTTGAGCGCGAACCGGCCCAGCGGGTCGGCGAGGCGGGCTCCGCGCAGGCTCAGCGACACGCCGACCTTCGCGCCGCGCAGGCTCAGCTCGCCGTAGGACTCCAGCAGGTCCGCCTGGATGTCCTGGCCGACCGTCATCCCGTCGGCGGCGACGGAGCGCCCGCTGCGGTCCTGGTGCACCACCGCCTGGCTGAGCAGCAGGTCCGTGCCTATGTGCGCGTCGGTCAGGCGGATGCCCTCGGGGAAGCGGCTGCGCGGGAGGTGCAGGTCCCCTTCCGTGTGCACCCGGGCCGCCTCCAGGCGGGGCACCGCGCAGTCCACGAGGCGCAGCGTCGTGAACCGGGCCTCCGGGAGCAGCACCTCCCGGTCGAACCGGCAGCCGCGCAGTTCCACGTACGGCAGGACCCGGCCGCCCGACACGTCCAGCGTGCCGCTGATGCGGACGCCCACCAGCTTCAGCGACGACACCCGGCCCGTCAGCGCCGGCGGGCCGTCCAGCAGGAGCCAGGCCACCACCCTGGCCCGCACCGTGCGCCCCTCGCCCCAGGGGTGGCCGCCGTGCGGGTCGTCCACCTCCGGGCTGCCGCAGCTCAGGTCGTACACCCCGCCGTCGCGGAACGCCTGCCACAGGCCCGCCTCGACCGCCGTCAGGTCTCCCGGGAGGTCCCTGACATGCGCTCCGGCCCCCTCGATCGCCACTGCCCCTCCTACCTCGTACATCTGTTCTCCTCGCACCTGTTCTGCCCGCTCCGTGAGGCTTTGAACACTGAACGTGACATCGATCTTCGAAAGTTCCCAACCTGTCCGAATTCATTGCCACGTTGTGTGACGGGGTGGTTCTGTATCAGCCATTGATACGCGCGGACGGCCCCGGAACCAGGTCTGCGAGAATTGGTTCCGTGATCTCGCGAATCGATCTGCGCGGCGACGCCCTCCCCGAAGGGCCCGCCCTGCGCGACCTGCTGCCCCGAGCCGACTTCGACGTCGCGGCTGCCCTGGAGAAGGTGCGGCCCATCTGCGAGGCCGTGCATCATCGGGGCGACGCGGCGCTGATCGACTTCGCCGAGCAGTTCGACGGCGTACGGCTCACGTCCGTGCGCGTCCCCGCCGAGGCGCTCACCGAGGCGCTGGCCGGCCTCGACGCGGCCGTCCGCGCGGCCCTGGAGGAGTCGATCCGGCGGGTCCGCTTCGTGCACCGCGCCCAGCGCCGCGGCACCCACACGACCCAGGTCGTGCCCGGCGGCACGGTGACCGAGAAGTGGGTGCCCGTCGACCGGGTCGGGCTCTACGCGCCCGGCGGGCGGTCCGTCTACCCCTCCTCCGTGATCATGAACGTGGTGCCCGCGCAGGAGGCCGGCGTCGCCTCGATCGCCCTCGCCTCGCCCGCGCAGGCCGAGTTCGACGGCCTGCCGCACCCGACGATCCTCGCCGCGTGCGCGCTGCTCGGCGTCGACGAGGTGTACGCGGCCGGCGGCGCCACGGCCGTCGCGATGTTCGCGTACGGCACCGAGTCCTGCCCGCCCGCGAACATGGTCACCGGACCCGGCAACATCTGGGTCGCCGCCGCCAAGCGCTACTTCACCGGCCGGATCGGCATCGACGCCGAGGCCGGACCGACCGAGATCGCGATCCTCGCGGACGCCACCGCCGATCCGGTGCACGTCGCCGCCGACCTGATCAGCCAGGCCGAGCACGACCCGCTCGCCGCGGCCGTCCTGGTCACCGACTCCGCCGAACTCGCCGACGCCGTCGCGAAGGAACTGATCCCGCAGGTCGCCGCCAGCAAGCACATCGACGACCGCATTGCCCCCGCGCTCGCGGGCCGGCAGTCCGCGATCGTCCTCGTCGACGGCGTCGAGGAGGGCCTGCGCGTCGTCGACGCGTACGGCGCCGAGCACCTGGAGATCCAGACCGCCGACGCCGCTGCTGTCGCCGACCGGGTGCGCAACGCGGGCGCGATCTTCGTCGGCCCCTGGGCGCCCGTCTCCCTGGGCGACTACGCGGCCGGCTCCAACCACGTCCTGCCCACCGGAGGCTGCGCCTGCCACTCCTCCGGCCTGTCCGTGCAGTCGTTCCTGCGCGGCATCCACATCGTCGACTACACGCGCGAGGCGCTCGCCGACGTCGCCCACCACGTCGTCACGCTCGCGGAGGCCGAGGACCTCCCGGCGCACGGCGCGGCGGTCAAGGCAAGGTTCGGCTGGAAGGTTCCGGAGAGCAAGTGACAGGCATCGACGATCTCCCCGTTCGGGACGAGCTGCGCGGCAAGTCCCCCTACGGAGCGCCCCAACTGGACGTCCCCGTACGGCTGAACACGAACGAGAACCCCTACCCGCTCCCCGAGGAACTGGTCGAGCGGATCGCCGAGCGCGTGCGCGAGGCCGCCCGCGACCTCAACCGCTACCCCGACCGGGACGCCGTCGAACTGCGCACGCAGCTCGCGAAGTACCTCACGGACACCACCGGGTACGAGGTCGCCCTCGCTAACGTGTGGGCCGCCAACGGCTCCAACGAGGTCATCCAGCAGCTGTTGCAGACCTTCGGCGGGCCCGGCCGCAGCGCGATCGGCTTCGAGCCGTCGTACTCGATGCACGGCCTCATCGCGCGCGGGACGGGCACCGAGTGGATCACGGGCCCGCGCGCGGACGACTTCACGATCGACGTCGACGACGCCACGCGCGCGATCGCCGGGCACCGCCCCGACGTCGTCTTCGTGACGACCCCCAACAACCCCACCGGCAACGCCGTCCCGGCCCGGACCGTCCTCGCCCTGTACGAGGCCGCGCAGGCCGCGAAGCCGTCCATGGTCGTCGTCGACGAGGCGTACATCGAGTTCAGCCACGGCGACTCGCTGCTGCCCCTCCTGGCGGGCCGCCCCAACCTGGTGATCTCGCGGACGATGTCCAAGGCGTTCGGCGCTGCGGGCCTGCGCCTCGGCTACCTCGCCGCGCACCCGGCGGTCGTCGACGCCGTCCAGCTCGTCCGGCTTCCCTACCACCTCTCCGCGGTCACCCAGGCGACCGCGCTGGCCGCCCTGGAGCACACCGGGACGCTGCTGAAGTACGTCGAGCAGCTCAAGGCGGAGCGCGACCGGCTGGTCGGCGAGCTGCGGGCCATCGGCTACGAGGTGACCGAGTCCGACGCCAACTTCGTGCAGTTCGGCCGGTTCGGCGACCCGCACGCGGCGTGGCGATTCATCCTGGACCGCGGCGTCCTGATCAGGGACAACGGGGTACCCGGTTTCCTCAGGGTGTCCGCCGGGACCCCCACCGAGAACGACGCGTTCCTCGACGCGGTCCGTGAACTCAAGAAGGAGCAGCCCGCATGAACCGCGTCGGCCGCATAGAGCGCACCACCAAGGAGACGTCCGTCCTGGTCGAGATCGACCTCGACGGGACGGGCAGAACCGAGATCTCCACGGGCGTCGGCTTCTACGACCACATGCTCGACCAGCTCGGCCGGCACGGTCTGTTCGACCTGACCGTGAAGACCGAGGGCGACCTGCACATCGACTCGCACCACACCATCGAGGACACCGCGCTCGCGCTGGGCGCCGCCTTCCGGCAGGCCCTCGGCGACAAGGTCGGCATCTACCGCTTCGGCAACTGCACGGTGCCCTTGGACGAGTCCCTCGCGCAGGTGACCGTCGACCTGTCCGGCCGCCCCTACCTCGTGCACACCGAGCCCGAGAAGATGGCGCCGATGATCGGCGAGTACGACACGACGATGACCCGGCACATCCTGGAGTCGTTCGTCGCGCAGGCGCAGATCGCGCTCCACGTGCACGTGCCCTACGGGCGCAACGCGCACCACATCGTCGAGTGCCAGTTCAAGGCCCTCGCGCGCGCGCTGCGCTACGCCAGCGAGCGGGACCCGCGCGCGGCGGGCATCCTTCCTTCCACGAAGGGCGCGCTGTGACCGGCCTGTCGACCATTCTGATCGTTCTCGGTCTGTTCCTGCTCGGCGGTGTCTACTCCTTCGCCAAGCAGAAGATGCCGACGAGCCTGATCGTGCTGCTCTCGATCAGCGCCGCGCTGTGCCTGGTCGCGGGCGTCCTCAGGCTGGAGGTGTGGAATTGAGCGGCTCCCCGAAGAAGGTCGTCGTCTTCGACTACGGCTTCGGCAACGTCCGGTCCGCCGAACGCGCCCTCGCGCGCGTGGGCGCCGAGGTGGAGATAACGCGCGACTACGACAAGGCGATGAACGCCGACGGCCTTCTGGTGCCCGGCGTGGGCGCCTTCGCCGCCTGCATGAAGGGCCTCACGGCCGCGCGCGGTGACTGGATCGTCGGCCGGCGGCTGTCCGGCGGGCGCCCCGTGATGGGCATCTGCGTCGGCATGCAGATCCTCTTCGCGCGCGGCATCGAGCACGGCGTCGAGACCGAGGGCCTCGACGAGTGGCCGGGCACGGTCGAGCCCCTCAAGGCCGACATCGTCCCGCACATGGGCTGGAACACCGTGAGCGCCCCTGAGAGCTCCGAACTCTTCGCCGGGGTCGAACCGGACGCGCGCTTCTACTTCGTGCACTCCTACGGCGTCCAGGACTGGTCCCTGGAGGTCCGCAACCCGGCCATCAGGGCCCCCAAGGTCGCCTGGACGACCCACGGCGCCCCGTTCGTCGCCGCCGTCGAGAACGGCGCCCTGTGGGCGACGCAGTTCCACCCCGAGAAGTCCGGCGACGCCGGAGCCCAGCTCCTCACCAACTGGATCGGAACACTGTGACCAAGCTCGAACTCCTTCCCGCCGTCGACGTCCGCGACGGCCAGGCCGTCCGCCTCGTGCACGGCGAGTCCGGGACCGAGACGTCCTACGGCTCCCCCCTGGAGGCCGCGCTCGCCTGGCAGCGCGCGGGCGCGGAGTGGCTGCACCTCGTCGACCTGGACGCCGCGTTCGGCACCGGCGACAACCGGGCGCTGATCGCCGAGGTCGCCGGCGCGATGGACATCAAGGTCGAGCTGTCCGGCGGCATCCGGGACGACGACACGCTGGCCGCCGCCCTCGCGACGGGCTGCACGCGCGTGAACCTCGGTACGGCCGCCCTGGAGACGCCCGAGTGGGTCGCCAAGGTCATCGCCGAGCACGGCGACCGGATCGCGGTCGGCCTCGACGTCCGCGGCACGACCCTGCGCGGGCGCGGGTG
Source organism: Streptomyces niveiscabiei (assembly GCF_001419795.1). Classification (GTDB taxonomy): domain Bacteria; phylum Actinomycetota; class Actinomycetes; order Streptomycetales; family Streptomycetaceae; genus Streptomyces; species Streptomyces niveiscabiei. The sequence continues at coordinate 2,644 of NZ_LIRL01000287.1, read as the reverse complement.
GACGCGCGACGGCGGGGACCTGTACGAGACGCTGGAGCGGCTCAACGCCGAGGGCTGCGCGCGGTACGTCGTCACCGACATCGCCAAGGACGGCACCCTCCAGGGCCCCAACCTGGAGCTGCTGCGGGGCGTCTGCGCCGCCACCGACCGTCCCGTCGTCGCCTCCGGCGGCGTGTCGTCCCTCGACGACCTGCGCGCGATCGCGGAACTCGTCCCCCTCGGCGTCGAGGGCTCCATCGTCGGCAAGGCCCTGTACGCGAAGGCGTTCACGCTGGAAGAGGCGCTGGCGGCGGTGTCGTCATGACGTCCGTGCAGCGGGTGCAGAGCGGCAGCCCCTGGGAGGAGCCCTTCGGCTTCGCGCGCGCGGTCCGGGCGGGCGACCGGGTCGTCGTCGGCGGCACGACGTCCTTCAAGGGCGGCGTCCTGTACGGCGAGGGCGACCCGTACGAGCAGGCCAAGACGGCGTTCGGGACGGCGCTCGCGGCCATCGCCCAGTTCGGCCTCGGGCCGGAAGCGGTCATCCGTACGCGCCTGTACCTCACGCACGCGCGGGACGTCGACGAGGTGGGACGCGCCCACAAGGAGATCTTCGACGCGGTGCGCCCGGTCAGCACGATCGTCGTCGTCACCGGGTTCGTCGACCCGCGCATCCTCGTCGAGGTCGAGCTGGAAGCGTTCTCGGGAGCCTCGTCATGACCCTCGCCGTACGCGTCATCCCCTGCCTCGACGTCGACAACGGGCGCGTCGTCAAGGGCGTCAACTTCCAGAACCTGCGCGACGCGGGCGACCCCGTCGAGATGGCCAAGGTGTACGACGCGGAGGGCGCCGACGAACTGACGTTCCTCGACATCACCGCGTCCTCCGGGAACCGGGAGACCACCTACGACGTGGTGCGGCGCACCGCCGAGCAGGTGTTCATCCCGCTGACCGTCGGCGGTGGCGTGCGCGCGCCCGAGGACGTCGACAAGCTCCTGCGCGCGGGCGCGGACAAGGTGGGCGTCAACACGGCCGCCATCGCCCGCCCCGAGCTGATCCGCGAGATCGCCGAGCGGTTCGGGAGCCAGGTGCTCGTGCTGTCCGTGGACGCGCGGCGCACGGAGTCCGGGGCGTTCGAGGTCACCACGCACGGCGGGCGCCGGGGGACCGGCATCGACGCCGTCGAGTGGGCCCACCGGGCCGCCGAACTCGGCGCCGGGGAGATCCTGCTCAACTCGATGGACGCGGACGGGACGAAGGACGGCTATGACATCGAGATGATCGAGGCCGTCCGCAAGCACGTGTCCGTGCCGCTGATCGCCTCCGGGGGCGCCGGGAAGCTGGGTGACTTCGCGCCGGCCGTGGGCGCGGGCGCCGACGCCGTGCTGGCCGCGTCGGTGTTCCACTTCGGGGATCTGCGGATCGGGGAAGTGAAGCAGGCGCTGCGGGAGGCCGGGCACCCGGTGCGGTGAGGTTCCAGCGCGTTGCTGTAAGCCCCGTTCGCCTGGCGAGCGGGGCTTACTTGTGCGGTGATGCGAAAGGGGAGTTGCGCAAAATATGTTGCGCAACTTTTCTTTCGTATCTAGCGTGGTTCGAATGGCAAGCCAGGAGAGGGACCGGCGGATCACCGACGTGGGCACGCTCAAGGCGCTCGCGCACCCGCTGCGGTCCGCGCTGTACCGGGGGCTGACCGTCGCGCGCGTGGCGACCGCCTCGCAGCTCGCCGCGCAGGTCGACGAGGCCGTGTCCCTCGTCAGCTACCACCTGCGCAAACTCGCCGAGCACGGGCTCATCGAGGAGGCCGAGCCGCAGAGCGCGGACGGACGCGAGCGGTGGTGGCAGCGGACCTCCGACGGGCTGCGTATCCACGACGCGGACTTCCGCGACGCGCCCGAGGCCGCCGCCGCGCACACCGCCGCGAACCGGCTCTTCTTCGAACAGCGCGCCGACCTGTACCGGCGCTTCCTCGACGAGCGCGCGCACTGGAGCGCCGAGTGGAACGCCGCCGCCGAGTCCTCCGAGTCCAACCTGCGGCTCACCGCGGCGGAGCTGTCCGAGCTGAACCGTGAGGTGCTGGCTCTGCTCCAGCGCTACGACGAGCGGGGGCGGGCCGCCGAGGCCGCCGGTGACACCGACGGGCGGGAGAACGTGCAGATCCAGACCTACGCGTTTCCGTTCCGGCTGTGAGCGGCTCCGTGCGCGCGCGGGGCGCTCACCGGGATCCGAACGTCCTGCGCTGGCTCGCCGGGTTCACCCTCTCCGGGGTCGGCGACAACGTGTACTACGTCGCCCTCTCCTGGACCGCCGTCCAGTCCGGGACACCCGTCCAGGCGGGGCTCGTGACTGTCGCGGGAGCGCTGCCCCGCGCTGTGCTCATGCTGGGCGGGGGCGTGCTGGCCGACCGGTACGGGGCCCGGCGGGTCGTCCTGGGCAGTACGGGGGTGCGGTGCGCGCTCGTCCTGTCCGCGGCCGTACTGCTGCTCCTCGCGCGCCCCGGGCTCTGGGTCCTCGCTGCCGTCGCCGTCCTCTTCGGGACCGTCGACGCCGCGTTCCTGCCCGCCGCCGGGGCCCTGCCGGCCCTCATAGCCCCGCCGGGGGAGTTCGGGAGGGTCCAGGGCCTCCGGGGCCTCTCCACCCGCCTCGCGAACGTCCTGGGCGGACCGCTGGG
>NZ_LIRL01000286.1 GCF_001419795.1 Streptomyces niveiscabiei | reverse complement strand
GCAGTTCCCCGCGCCCCTGGATGGGCGCTGCGCGCCCATCAAGCCTCGCCCGCCAGAGTGCCGCAGCAGGCAGGGTGGCGACTGCGGCGCCGCGGAGGCTAGTCGCGCCCGCGCGGCGGTAGCCGCACATCAGATACAGCCCCGCGCCCATCAAGCCTCGCCCGCCAAAGAGCCGCAGCAGGCCGGATGGCGACTGCGGCGCCGCGGGGGCTGGTCGCGCCCGCGCGGTGGTAGCCGCACATCAAGCACAGCCCCGCACCCCTGAAGAGGCGCCGCGCGCCCCATCAAGACGCGCCCCAGGCGGCGACTGCCGCGCCACAGGGGCTCATCGCGCCCGCGCGGCGGAGCCGCACATCAGGCACAGCCCCGCACCCCTGAAGGGCGCTGCGCGCCCCATCGAGGCGCGCCCCAGGCGGTGACTGCCGCGCCGCGGGGGCTGGTCTCGCCCGCGCAGCGGTAGCCGCACATCAGATACAGCCCCGCGCCCCGTCCAGGACGCGTCCCAGGCGGTGACTGCGGCGCCGCAGTGGGCGGTCACGCCCATGCGACGGCAGCCGGACATCAGGCACAGCCCCGCGTCCCTGAAGGGCGCTGCGCGCCCCATCGAGGCTCGCCCCGTCCTGCGTAAAGGCTTCGCCGCCGGCTTTCGTCAGCCGAACATGCCCGGCTGGTAGTCGCCTGCGGGCTGGCGGACGATGACGTTGGCCCGGTTGTACGCGTTGATGATGGCGATCAGGGACACCAGCGCGGCCAGCTGGTCCTCGTCGTAGTGCTTCGTGGCGTTCTGCCAGGTCTCGTCCGAGACGCCGCCGGCCGCGTCGGCGATGCGGGTGCCCTCCTCGGCCAGGGCGAGGGCGGCGCGTTCGGCGTCGGTGAAGACTGTGGCCTCGCGCCAGGCGGCGATCAGGTGGAGGCGGGTCGTGTCCTCGCCGGCGGCGGTGGCGTCCTTGGTGTGCATGTCGGTGCAGAAGCCGCAGCCGTTGATCTGGCTGGCCCGGATCTTGACCAACTCCTGGGTGGCTGCGGGGAGGGTGGAGTCCGAGATGACCTTGCCGGCCGAGTTGACGTGCCGGAGGACCTTGCCGAAGAGCTGGCTGCCGAAGAGGTTGAGGCGGGCTTCCATCGTGTTCTCCCTGTGGTGTGCCGTTTGGGTACACCCCTTAGACAGCGGGGAGAGCGCGAGTGTGACAGCCCTGGGTGTGACGCCCGTCACTCTTCCTCGAAGGGTTCGTCGCTCCACCGGAACCACGCCCGCTCCCCCTCGATGTGCAGCAGGAACTCCGGCACCGGCCCGTCCGGGGAGGACAGGGAGACGCGGCTCGTGATCTCGTCGTACGCGGACTCCCACTCCTCGGTCCACCCCTCGTTGAGCATTGCCAGCTCACGGGTGAAGAGGGGTTCGACGGCCGCGTACCCCGGCCCCGGCGTGAAGCGGCCCGAGAGCCAGGGGAAGTCGGCGTCGTCGATCGTGACCGTACCGACCTCCTCGCCCCCGCACCGCAGCCGCCAGATCTCCCCGTCGAACCCCATGTCCCCTCCAGTCCTCTCAGTCCGTCTCACCCCACCTTGTCACCCCCCACTGACAACGCCCTCGCAGGCGAAGTTCACCCGCTCCCGCACCACGGGATACCCGGCCTTCGTGAAGTGCGCGGCCATCGGGAAGTTCCCCTGGTCGGTGGCCGCGGCGATGAACCGCGCACCCCGTTCGGCGAGGTAGTGGGTGCACTCGGCGAGCAGGTCGTAGGCGTACCCGTGCCCGCGCTGCTCCGGCACGACGCCGATGAACCCGATGCAGGGCCCGCTGGAGTTGTGGGCCGGGATGTGGATGCCGGCCGGCTCGCCCGAGGGCGTACGGGCGACCTGCCACCACTCGCGGGGCGACGGGCACCAGCGGAAGAAGTCGATCTCCTCCTGCGCGGCCTGGTCGAGGCCGCCCTCCTCGATGGCCTTGCGCGCGTGCGCGTCGAGGGTGACGGAGTGGATGCGGCGCAGGGCGTCGAAGAAGACGGCGTCGTCGGGTTCGGGGCCGAAGGAGAGGCGGCCGGGGCGGTCGGGGAGGCCGCATTCGGGGGTCCAGCGGTAGATGTAGCGCTCGGCGAGGACGCGCTGTCCCGCTCGCCGTGCCGCGTCGATGCGGGCCTCTCCGGCGGCCTTCGTCGCGGGGTCGTCGCGCCAGCCGCCGGGCGGGTTCAGCTCCACGCCGACCCGCCAGGGGGCCGTACGCAGGAGTTCCGCGCCGGCTTCCGCCTCGCCGTCGGCGAAGTCGAACCAGTGCGCGGCCAGGGGTTCGGCATCGCCGGGCCCGCCCCACCAGGCGGCGCGGGCCACGACACGGCCGTCGCGCAGGGCGACGCGTTTCCAGTCGGGGCGGTAGGTGACGTGGCCCAGGGCGTCGGCGGAGCGCAGCGGGTCGGGCAGGGTGTCGAACAGGTGGGCGTCGCTCTCGTCGAGCGCGCGGATGACCAGGTCGGTCACGGATTCCTCCGGGTGGCGGCTGTGCGGTGCGCTCCCGGGCAGGTCAGACGTGGCACGCGACGGCGGCGGGGAGGGAGCGCGGGGTCGTGGTGGACTGCATGGCACTCGCCTCCTTCCGTGCGTCTCGGGCGTGCGGTCAGACGATACGACAGCCGTCTCGGGGGCGTCCACGAGTTTTCCGGCGATCTCCGTGGGCACGCGCACATGCGAGCCGCGCGATGTGTGGTGATAGTGGATTTGTCGACCTCGCCGGTCGACCGCACCAGAGGAGTCCATCCCATGACGAACCCCTCCGAGGACCGTGCCACCCCCGACGCCCTGCTCCACACCCGTACGGGGACCGAGGTGACCGCCGAGGACGTCGTCCTCGCCGCCGGCCGCGACCTCACCCCCGAGAACCTCGCCTGGGCCGAACGCAAACTGGCCACGGAGGGAGACGCCGCGATCGAGAAGCTGCTCCCCTAGAGACCCGGCACGCGACACCCCGCACCTGACACCCGGCACCCGGCGTGCCCGCACCGACGTCCCCTTCCGGAAAGCCTCACCCCCTGCCACACTCCGACCGTGCCCGATTTCGACATGCTCGTGCTCGGATCCGGTCCCGGCGGCCAGAAAGCCGCCATCGCCGCGGCCAAACTCGGCCGCAGAGTGGGTGTCGTCGACCGCGGCGACATGGTCGGCGGTGTCTCGCTGCACACCGGCACCATCCCGTCGAAGACCCTGCGGGAGGCGGTGCTGTACCTGACCGGCCTCACCCAGCGGGACCTGTACGGCCAGAGCTACCGGCTGAAGGAGAACATCACCGTCGCCGACCTCACGGCCCGTACGCAGCATGTCGTGAACCGCGAGATCGAGGTCATCCGCAGCCAACTGGCTCGCAACCAGGTCCCGTTGTTCGCGGGGACCGGCCGCTTCCTGGACCCGCACACCGTCGCCCTGCGCGAAGTCACCGGCCACGAGCGGGTGTTGACGGCGGAGCACGTTGTCATCGCGACCGGCACCCGCCCCGCACGCCCGCCGAGCGTGGAGTTCGACGGCCGGACGATCCTCGACTCGGACAACGTGCTGACGATCGAACGCGTCCCGAGGTCGATGGTGATCGTCGGCGCGGGCGTGATCGGCATGGAGTACGCGAGCATGTTCGCGGCGCTCGGCAGCAAGGTGACCGTCGTCGAACGCCGCCCGGCCATGCTGGACATGTGCGACATGGAGATCGTCGAGGCGCTCAAGTACCACCTGCGCGACCTCGCCGTGACGTTCCGGTTCGGGGAGACGGTCGCGGCGGTGGAGCAGCACCAGCACAGCGCGCTGACGGTGCTGGAGAGCGGCAAGAAGATCCCGGCGGACGCGGTGATGTACTCGGCGGGCCGGCAGGGCCTGACCGATGAACTCGCCCTGGAGAACGCGGGGTTGACGGCGGACGCGCGTGGCCGGATCGCCGTGGACGAGCACTACCGCACCGAGGTCCCGCACATCTACGCGGTCGGCGACGTGATCGGCTATCCGGCGCTCGCGGCGACGGCGATGGAGCAGGGCCGGGCGGCGGCGTACCACGCGTTCGGGGAGCCGGTGGGCCGGATGGACGCGCTCCAGCCGATTGGCATCTACACGATCCCGGAGATCAGCTTCGTCGGCCGTACGGAGGATCAACTCACCGAGGAACGCGTGCCGTTCGAGGTCGGGGTGGCCCGGTACCGGGAGCTGGCGCGGGGTCAGATCATCGGGGACGCGCACGGGATGCTGAAGCTGCTGGTGTCGCCGGTGGACCGCAAGCTGCTCGGGGTGCACTGCTTCGGGAGCGGGGCGACGGAACTCATCCACATCGGCCAGTCGGTGATGGGCTGCGGGGGCACCGTCGACTACTTGGTGGACGCGGTCTTCAACTACCCGACGCTGGCGGAGTCCTACAAGGTCGCGGCGCTGGACGCGACGAACCGGCTGCGTCAGCTGGACCGGATCGGCGACTGAACGCTCGTACGGCGCAAGGGAGTTCGAGAAAATCGGTCGTAGAGGTTACCCGACGGTCAATCTTGAAAGGTCAACCGTTGGGACTATCATCACTCGCATACTCGGTGTGACCGGCCGCCGACGGAGCGGTGGTGCGACAGGTCCCGCACGCAGGTTCCGTACGGCCTTTTCCCGCCGCCGCCCCAGGCCCATCCCTGGACGCGCGGCGGTGCAACCCCCCACCCCCCACGCGCCGCCGGGCAGTTCCCGCCGCGCGGTGTGCACGACGGAAAGCAGCGCACCATGAGCAACAGCAGTGGTCGAGGGCTTCAGGCGAACGTCCTCGGCACCTTCGAGACGACGGTGATGGCGCTCGCGGGCAGCGCTCCCGCGTACTCGATCGCGGCGACAACCGCCGTACTGGTCGGCGCGGTCGGTCTGGCCGGGCCGGCGGCCCTGCTCTACTGCGCGCTGCCGATGCTGGGCATCGCGCTCGCCTACCGGCATCTGGGCCGCATCGACGCGAACGCGGGGGCGGCGTACTCGTGGGTGGGGCGCACGCTCCATCCGTTCCTCGGGTTCCTCAGCGGGTGGGCGCTGGTGGTGTCGACGACCATCTTCATGGTCGCCGGGTCGCTGCCCGCCGGGTCGCTGACGCTCTCCCTGTTCGACGAGGGGCTCGCGGAGTCCACGGGCTGGTCGACGGTCGTCGGCGCGGGCTGGTTCGTCCTGATGCTGGGCATCGTGCTCGGCGGGGCGCGGCTCACCGCGCGGGTCCAACTCCTCATGTCCGGCATCGAGTTGACGATCCTCGCGGTCTTCGCCGTGCTCGCGTTCATGCACACGGACACCGCGCGGGCCTTCGACTGGGGCTGGTTCGGGCCCGGGCAGTTCGACGAGGTCGGCGGGTTCGCGGCGGGGGCGCTGGTCGCCGCGTTCTACTACTGGGGCTGGGACGTCAGCAGCAACCTCGGCGAGGAGACGCGCGACAGCCGCCGGACCACCGGGCTCGCCGGGCTGATCGGCCTCGGGATCGTGTTCCTGCTGTTCGAGATCTACACGGTCGCCATCAACGTCGTGCTGACGCGGGACGAGATCGACCGGAACGCGGCGAACGTGCTGGGCGTGCTCGGGGAGGCCGTGTGGCCCGGGTGGGGCGGGAAACTGCTGGTCGTGGCGGTCATGCTGTCCACGATCGCCACACTGGAGACCACGCTCATCCAGGTCACCCGCTCCCTGTTCGCGATGGGGCGCGACCGTACGATGCCGGCCGCGTTCGGCCTCGTCCACCGGCGCTGGAACACGCCCTGGGTGCCGGTCGCCGTCGTCGGCGCGGTCGCGCTCACGCTGCTCGTCGCGTCCAACGCGCTCGGCTCCGTCGGTGAGATCCTCGCGGACGCGATCTCCGCGATGGGCCTCCAGATCGCCCTGTACTACGGCCTCACGGGGCTCGCGGCGGTCGTCGCGTACCGCAGGCTCCTCTTCAAATCCCCCGCGACCTTCCTCCTGGGCGGCGTCTGGCCCCTGTCCGGCGCCCTCTTCATGTTCTGGATCTTCATCGAGTCCCTGAGCTCCCTCAGCACCCCCGCGATCACCATCGGCCTCGGCGGCCTCGCCCTCGGCCTCGTCCCGCTCCTCTGGTACCGCGCCAAGGGCAGCGACTACTACCGCCCCACCCGCCTGGACGCCTCCCACACGGTCACCTCCCACGCGGTCCCTGCGGGGAGAGGCGCGTACGAGGGCGTACCGACGGACTTCTGACCCACAGGCCGGGGACGACGACGGGTACGAGGCTGTCGCGCCGATTCTCGGGGGCGCGCGGGGCGGTCAACGGGAAGCACGCCACGCCCCGCGCGGCCC
>NZ_LIRL01000285.1 GCF_001419795.1 Streptomyces niveiscabiei | reverse complement strand
GCGGAATCCCCTGGGGGGACCGCCCGCCCGTTCCCCCCATCCCGCGCTCCCACCGGCGATTTGGACTCCCGACCAGCCTAGAGCCCGGCACCGGCATCCGCCCCGGCCCCCGGTGGGCGGCCCCCGATTGGACCCCTGCCGCTTACCCCGGGACAGGTGTGCGGCATCCTTGTGACAGATCACACTGTTTGGACCGTCCGGCAAAATGGGCACCAGGGCCCCTTGGTACGTGGGGGCGCAAGAACCCCTGAGCAGGTCGACAAGGAGAGAACTCGTGGACGACGTCCTGCGGCGCAACCCGCTCTTCGCGGCTCTCGACGACGAGCAGGCCGCGGAGCTGCGCGCCTCCATGAGTGAGGTGACCCTCGCGCGTGGTGACTCCCTGTTCCACGAGGGCGACCCGGGTGACCGGCTCTACGTCGTCACCGAGGGCAAGGTCAAGCTTCACCGCACCTCGCCCGACGGCCGCGAGAACATGCTGGCGGTGGTCGGCCCCGGCGAGCTGATCGGCGAACTGTCGCTGTTCGACCCGGGCCCGCGCACGGCGACGGCGACGGCGCTGACGGAGGTCAAGCTGCTGGGTCTCGGCCACGGCGACCTCCAGCCCTGGCTGAACGCGCGCCCCGAGGTCGCCGGAGCGCTCCTGCGCGCGGTCGCGCGGCGCCTGCGCAAGACCAACGACCAGATGTCCGACCTGGTCTTCTCCGACGTCCCCGGCCGTGTCGCGCGGGCGCTGCTCGACCTCTCGCGCCGCTTCGGCGTGCAGTCGGAGGAGGGCATCCACGTCGTCCACGACCTCACGCAGGAGGAGCTGGCCCAGCTGGTCGGCGCGTCCCGCGAGACCGTCAACAAGGCGCTCGCCGACTTCGCGCAGCGCGGCTGGCTGCGCCTCGAAGCCCGCGCGGTGATCCTCCTGGACGTCGAGCGGCTGGCCAAGCGCTCCCGCTGAGGCTCTGAGCGGGCCGTGGAGGGCCTGGCGCGGTGCGGCCGGTCCCCGGGAGCCCGTACGGCTGTTCGCGGCCCGCACAGGCCCCCGTGGCTGAATCCGCCGGGCCGCGGCCGAAATGAGCTGCCGGGACGGGGTTCCTCGCGCCACAGTGGGCGCATGGCTGAAACGGTCCCCCACAGAGGTCTCGACGCGCAGGGACGCATCGCCCGGGAGGGCTCCCTCGCGCGCGTGCAGCACGAGTTCCGTCCCGTCGTCGCGGCGGCCCGGGACGCGGTCCTCGGCCTCTTCGGGGCGCGGCTGCACAGCGCGTACCTGTACGGCTCGATCCCGCGCGGCACCGCGCGCGTGGGCCGCAGCGACCTGGACCTCCTGATCGTCCCGCGCGCGGACCCCTCACCGGCAGACTGGGACGCCGTACGGGACCTCGGGGAGCGGCTCGACGAGGAGTTCCCGGAGATCGACGGGGCCGGTGCTCTCCTGTACGGCCGCGACCGCCTCCTGAGCGACGCCGAGACCTACGACATGGGGTTCTTCGTCGCCTGTCTGTGCACCCCGCTCCTGGGCGACGACCTCGCCGAGTACCTCCCGGGCTACCGGCCCGACTCCCGGCTCGCCCGCGAGACCAACGGCGACCTCGGGACGCTGCTCCCCCACTGGCGCACACGCGCGCAGGAAGCCACCGATCCCGGCGCCCGCGTGCGCCTGGTCCGCCACCAGTCCCGCCACCTCGTCCGCACGGCCTTCACCCTGGTCATGCCCCGCTGGAACGGCTGGACGAGCGACCTGCACGAGATGGCGGAGGCGTTCGCCGAGTACTACCCCGCGCGCGGGGACCAGGTCCGGGCGGCGGCCGTACGCGGGTACGAGCCGACGGACTCTCCGGAGGCGCTCGCGCAGTACACGGACGACCTGGGGCCGTGGCTGGCACAGGAGTACGCGCGCGTGCACGGGGTGAAGTCCCCGCGCCCCTAGATGAGCCCGTGGTCCCGCAGGTACTCCAGCTGTGCGCGGACCGACAGTTCCGCCGCCGGCCACAGGGAGCGGTCGACGTCCGCGTAGACGTGCGCGACGACCTCCTCGGGGGTGCGGTGGCCGTTCTCGACGGCTGTCTCGACCTGGGCGAGGCGGTGGGCGCGGTGGGCCAGGTAGAACTCCACGGCGCCCTGGGCGTCCTCCAGGACGGGGCCGTGGCCGGGGAGGACGGTGTGGACGCCGTCGTCGACCGTGAGGGATCTGAGGCGGCGCAGGGAGTCCAGGTAGTCGCCGAGGCGGCCGTCGGGGTGGGCCACGACGGTCGTGCCGCGGCCGAGGATCGTGTCGCCGGTGAGGACCGCGCCGTCGGCGGGGAGGTGGAAGCAGAGGGAGTCGGCGGTGTGGCCGGGCGTCGGGACGACCCGCAGTTCCAGGCCGCCGGTCGTGATGACGTCGCCGGCCGCGAGGCCCTCGTCGCCGAGGCGCAGGGCGGGGTCCAGCGCGCGGACGCGCGTACGCGTGAGTTCGGCGAACCGGGCGGCGCCCTCCGCGTGGTCGGGGTGGCCGTGGGTGAGGAGGGTGAGGGCGATCCGGCGGCCCGCGCGCTCGGCGGCGCTGATCACCGCGCGCAGGTGGCCGTCGTCCAGCGGGCCGGGGTCGATGACGACGGCGAGGTCGGAGCCGGGTTCGGCGACGATCCACGTGTTGGTGCCGTCCAGCGTCATCGCGGAGGCGTTCGGCGCGAGGACGTTGACCGCGCGCGGGGTGGCCTCCCCGGAGAGGACCGCGCCGCGCGGCTGTCCGGGCAGGGCGCCTGCGTGGGTCATGCGGGGGCTCCAGGGATCGGGATGTGCTTCGTGAACTCCTCGTGGCCCGGCCAGGACAGGACGATCTCGCCGTCGGTGAGGCGGGCGGTCGCGAGGACCGGCGTGAGGTCGCGCACGCGTGCGGCGTCGAGGGCGTCGCAGGCGCGCGCGTGGGGCGCGAGCTGGCGCAGGGTCGCGATGGTCGGCGGCATCATCACCAGCTCGCCCTTGTCGTACGACGCGGCTGCCTCGGCCGGGCGGATCCAGACCGTGCGGTCGGCCTCCGTGGAGGCGTTGCGGGTGCGCTGACCCTTGGGAAGGGCGGCGACGAAGAACCACGTGTCGTAGCGCCGGGGTTCGAACTCGGGGGTGATCCACCGCGTCCAGGCCCCCAGGAGGTCCGAGCGCAGCACGAGGCCCCTGGTGTCCAGGAACTCCGCGAACGACAGCTCACGGGCCACCAGGGCCGCTCTGTCGGCCTCCCAGTCGTCGCCGGTGGTGTCCTCGATCACCGTGTCGGCGGCCGGGCCCGCGAGCAGGACGCCGGCCTCCTCGTACGTCTCGCGCACGGCCGCGCAGACGATCGCCTGCGCCGTCGCCCCGTCCGTGCCGAGCCGCTCGGCCCACCACGCGCGCGGGGGGCCCGCCCAGCGGACCGTGCGGTCGTCGTCCCGGGGGTCGACGCCGCCGCCGGGGTACGCGTACGCGCCCGCGGCGAACGCCATCGACGTACGGCGGCGCAGCATGTGGACGGCGGGGCCGGTGGGGGTGTCCTTGAGGAGCATGACGGTGGCCGCGCGTCTGGGGGCGACCGGGGTGAGCGTGCCGTCCGCGAGCGCGCGGATGCGGTCCGGCCAGTCCGGTGGGAACCACTGCCCATTCGCCATGGGCGGAGGCTATCCGGTGGGGAGCGAATGTTCGAGAGGGGCCAGGGAGGCGGCTCACGGGGGCCGGACATGCGGAAACCCCCCGGCCGGGGGGTT
>NZ_LIRL01000284.1 GCF_001419795.1 Streptomyces niveiscabiei | reverse complement strand
CGGGTCGATGGCCGCTCGGCAGCGGATGAGTGCCGTGAAGGGTGCGGTGCTGTCGTTGCTGCTCGACGCGTATCAGCGGCGCGACAAGGTGGGGCTGGTGACGTTCCGGGGGACCTCCGGGGATGTCGCGCTGCCTCCCACCTCGTCCGTCGACGCGGCTGCCGCGCGGCTGGAGTCGTTGCCGACCGGGGGGCGTACGCCGCTTGCCGCCGGGCTGCTCAAAGCCCATGACGTGCTGCGAGTTGAGCGGTTGCGGGATCCGGCTCGGCGGGCGCTCGTCGTCGTCGTGACGGACGGCCGGGCCACCGGGGGGCCCGAGCCTGTCGCTCTTGCCGGGCGTGCTGCCCGGTTGTTCGCCGCCGACGGGGTCGCCTCCGTCGTCGTCGACTGTGAGTCGGGGCCTGTGCGGTTGGGGCTCGCGGGGCAGCTCGCGGGTGAGCTGGGGGGTACGGCCGTCACGCTCGACGAGCTGCGTGCCGACTCGATCGCCGGGCTGGTCAAGGACGTTCAGAGGAGGGCCGCGTAATGCCTCAGGGGCAGCCGAGTGTGGTGCCGGACGACGGTCTGACGACCCGTCAGCGTCGTAATCGGCCACTTGTCGTCGTCCACACGGGAGTTGGGAAGGGGAAGTCGACCGCCGCTTTCGGGCTCGCTCTGCGGGCCTGGAATCAGGGGTGGCCCATCGGGGTGTTCCAGTTCGTCAAGTCGGCGAAGTGGAAGGTCGGGGAGGAGAACGCGCTTCGGGTGCTCGGGGCTTCCGGGGAGGGCGGGTCCGTCGACTGGCACAAGATGGGTGAGGGGTGGTCCTGGGTCCAGCGGGACGACCAGATGGACAACGAGGAGAAGGCTCGGGAGGGTTGGGAGCAGGTCAAGCGGGATCTCGCCGCCGAGACGTACCGGCTGTACGTCCTCGACGAGTTCGCCTATCCGATGCACTGGGGGTGGGTCGACACCGATGAAGTCGTCGAGGTGCTGCGAAATCGGCCCGGCACTCAGCATGTTGTGATCACCGGGCGTAACGCCCCTTCGGCGCTGGTCGAGTTCGCCGATCTCGTCACCGACATGTCCAAGGTCAAGCATCCGATGGACGCCGGGCAGAAGGGGCAGAGGGGTATCGAGTGGTGAGGTCCGTTCCTCGGCTGGTCATCGCCGCGCCGTCCTCCGGGAGCGGGAAGACCACGGTTGCCACGGGGTTGATGGCCGCGTTCGCCGCGCGGGGGTTCGCCGTGTCTCCGCACAAGGTGGGGCCGGACTATATCGATCCCGGGTATCACTCGCTGGCCGCTGGGCGGGTGGGGCGGAATCTCGACGCGTACCTGTGTGGGCCGGAGTTGGTCGCTCCCCTGTTCCTTCACGGGGCTCAGGGGTGTGACCTCGCCATCGTCGAGGGTGTCATGGGGATGTACGACGGGGCCGCGGGGGAAGGGGAGTTGGCGTCCACGGCTCAGGTCGCGAAGTTGTTGCGGGCGCCGGTGGTGCTGGTCGTCGACGCGTCGTCGCAGTCCCGGTCCGTTGCCGCGCTGGTGCATGGGTTCGTTTCCTGGGATCCCGAGGTTCGGGTGGGGGGTGTGATCCTCAACAAGGTGGCGTCCGACCGGCATGAGGAGTTGTTGCGGGAGGCGTTGGAGGGGGTTGGGGTGGCGG
>NZ_LIRL01000283.1 GCF_001419795.1 Streptomyces niveiscabiei | reverse complement strand
CGCCGGCACACCGCCAGCACCAGACTGTCCCCGTCCTCACCCCAGGACGACCCCTTGGCACGGCGTGCCAGACTCTCCACACACTGCTCCCTGCTGAGCGGCGGCCGGTACAGATAACGGGCGACCTCGGGCAGCCCCTGATACGCGTACAGATCGTCGAGATCATCCGGGGTGAAGAGGCGGAGGTGGAGGCGGTCGGTAGTGAGGGAGGCCATCAGGGCAACGTAACTCCTGCGCGGCGACGGACGCTTCGAGTTTTCCTCACCCACCGCATCTCGCCCTCCTGCCACTCCCCGGTGGCCACGAGCCCCGCCCCTCTCGCCACGGCGGCGGACGCCGCATGGTCGGGATGGACATGCGCGACGACCGTACGCACCGACACGCCACCGAGCCACTCCACCAACCCCCGGGCCGCCTCACCCGCGATGCCCCGGCCCTGCCACGGTGTTCCCACGACCCACGCGACCTCGGCATGCAGCTCGGCGTCCAGGACCGTCGCCTGGACCGTCCCCACCAGATGCCCCTCCTCCCGAAGCCGAACCACCCAGTTCAGCCACGAGACCCCCGGCTCCGGAGCCCCCGCGGTCAACCGCTCGTACCGCGCCCGCAGTTCCTCCGCCGTCTCCGGCGCCCCGCCGATGAACTCGTGCAACGCCGGATCGGCCAGCACCCCCGCCATCTCCTCGGCGTGCTCGACCCGCAACGGCAGCAGGTCTAGCCGCGCGGTGCGGATCGGCTCCGCCGAAATTCCGTTCATTGGTCAGGTCTCCGGCGCAGGGTGGGGGAGCAGGGGCCGGCGTCCTCGTACGACGCGTCCACCGTTCGTTCCTCGCCCAGCCAGGTCGTCAACGCCCACCACCAGTGCAGGGTTTCGGTGTGGCTGATCGGGCCGCTGGTCAGGGAGCTGGCTGTGATCTGCTGGAGGCGGGCCAGGCGGTAGCGGACGGTGTTGGGGTGGGTGAAGAGGGCTGCGGCGGTCTGATCGAGGCGGCGGCCCAGGTCGAGGAACGTGAGGGCGGTCAGGGCGAGTTGGCGGTGGAAGTCGTCGGTGGGGTCGAGGGAGCCGAGGAGACGGGTCGTCACGTACGAGCCCAGCAGGGGCTGTTCGGAGAGGGCCAACTCGGCGGCCAGGTCGGTCAGTTCGTGGAGGCCGTGGCGGCGCTGGCGGCGGAGCAGGTCGACCGCGTTGACGCACAGGCGGTACAGCTCGGGGAGGTGTGCCAGCGGGGCGGGCGGGGCTATCACGACCAACGCGCCGGGTTCTAGCTGGTCCGGCGTCGGGGGCAGGGGGGAGAGCGCGGCAAGTCGGCCGTCCAGGAGGGCGGTTGCCGCCGGGATGCCCGGGAGGGTGGTGTTGTCGGCGGCCAGGCAGTGATGGAGGCCGTCGGGGCCGGGGCGGATACCCGCGCGGGTCAGTTCGGAGAGCGGGGGGAGCGCGCCGCCCAGCAGCACCTGGCGGAGGAGGCGGGTACGGGCGGCGCCGGTGCCGCGCGGGGTCTCGCGTTCGGCCGCCCGGTAGCCGTTGATGACCTGACGTTCCACCGCGTCGCCGTACTCCTTGAGCCTGAGGACGACGTCGAGTTGGGCCCGGTCCGGGATGCCCGCCGAGCGGCAGCGGTCGACCGTGATCTCGGCCGCGCGGGTGAGAGCCGCCTGGACGCCACGCAGGACGACGGTCATCGGAACACCCTGGGCGGCGCGGTCCGCGCCGAGCAACAGGGCGGCGGTGAAGTCCTGTTCGTCGAGGGAGTCGGGGGAGTCGGGGAAGCCGAAAGAGCCGAGGGGGCCGGGCGAGCCAAAGTTGGAGGGGCCGGGTGAGGTGGGGGAGCCGGAGTTGTCGGGTGCCGTGTGGTCCAGTGCCGCGAACCACGTCCCCGCCGCCCGCAGCATCGCCGTCGCGTGTGAGCGGGTCTCCTCCTCGGTGAGGCGCGCCAGTTCGGGGGAGCGGCTGCGGGCCGCCGTGACGAGTTCGCGGCATACGTCCGTGTCGTCGGCCATGCCGCGCAGGATGCCGGCGACCGGTTCGGGTCCGTGGCGGACGCTCATGGGCCCCCTTCGTCCGTCCGGACGCTGTGCCCGGGCCACAACGAAGGGGAGTTCCTGTTGCCGCCCGGCCACTACCGGATCAGGGTGACGACCTGATTTCCTATGGTGCTACCGAAGGTAACAGGGGTGGGTCCGGACGCAACACCCTCCGTACTCCCCGTGGCGACACGCCACACGGCCAGGGCGACCCGCCGTACCCCGCAGCCACCCCTCCCCGTCCCCGCACGGCGCGCACCGTCGCGAGCCGTACCCGGAAGGAAGCACATGGAGCCTGTGGAGCACCCCTCCCGCCGTCGCGTGATGACCGTGGCCGGCGGCGTCGTCGCCGGTGCCGCCCTCGCGCAGTCCCTCGCCGCGCCGTCGTTCGCCGCCGAGGCGCAGGACGCGGACGCGATCGTCGTCGGGCACGGTCTCGCCGGCCTCGTCGCCACGTCCGAACTCGTCGCCGCCGGACGGAAGGTGCTGCTCCTCGACCAGGAGCCCGAGGCGAGCCTCGGCGGGCAGGCGTTCTGGTCGTTCGGCGGGCTGTTCTTCGTCGACTCCGCCGAGCAGCGGCTGATGGGCGTCAAGGACAGCCGTGACCTCGCCTGGCAGGACTGGCTCGGTACGGCGGGCTTCGACCGGGGGATCACCGACCCCGCCGGGCAGGACCACTGGGCGTACAAGTGGGCCGAGGCGTACGTGGACTTCGCGTCCGGCGAGAAGCGGTCCTGGCTCGCCGGGCTCGGCGTCCAGTGGTTCCCGATCGTCGGCTGGGCCGAGCGCGGGGGCGGGCTCGCCACCGGGCACGGGAACTCCGTACCCCGCTTCCACGTCACGTGGGGGACCGGGCCCGCCGTCGTCGAACCCTTCGAGAAGAAGGTCCGCGCGGGGGTCTCCGCCGGGAAGGTCACGTTCAGGTTCCGGCACCGTGTCGATGAGCTGATCGTCACGAACGGTACGGTCACCGGGGTGCGGGGCGCTCTCCTGGAGCCCTCCAACGCCCCGCGGGGGACGGCCAGTTCGCGCACCGTCGTCGGAGACTTCGAGCTGCGCGCGCCCGTTGTCGTCGTCACGTCCGGTGGCATCGGCGCGAACCACGACCTCGTACGGGCCAACTGGCCCGCCCGGATGGGGAATCCGCCGAAGTCGATGATCACGGGGGTGCCCGCGCACGTCGACGGCCGCATGCTCGGGATCACCCAGAAAGCCGGGGGCCGGATCGTCAACCCCGACCGCATGTGGCACTACACGGAAGGGCTCCGCAACTACGCGCCCATCTGGCCCGGCCACGGCATCCGCATTCTCCCCGGGCCGTCCTCGATGTGGTTCGACGCGAAGGGGCGGCGCTTCGACACGCCCGACATTCCCGGGTACGACACGCTCCACACGCTCAAGTCGATCACCGACTCCGGGTACGACTACTCCTGGTTCGTGACGACCCAGAAGATCCTCGCGAAGGAGTTCGCCCTCTCGGGCTCCGAGCAGAACCCCGACCTCACGAACAAGGACGTCTGGAAACTCCTCTCCCGCATCTGGCAGTCACCCGAGCCGATCGAGAGGTTCAAGGAGAAGGGCGCGGACTTCGTGGTCGCGTCGACGCTGTCCGAACTCGTCGCCGGGATGAACAAGCTGACCGGCGAGAACCTGATCGACCTCGCCGACCTGAAACGCCAGATCGAGGCGAGGGACCGCGAGATCGACAACCCGTACACGAAGGACGTCCAGGTGATGGGCATCCGCAATGCGCTGGCCTACCCCGGCGACACCCTGAGCCGCACGGCCTCGGCCCACAAGATCCTCGACCCCTCGGCGGGCCCCCTGATCGCGGTCCACCTGAACATCCTGACGCGCAAGACACTGGGCGGCTTGCAGACGGACCTCTCGGGGAGAGTGCTGAACGCTTCGGGCAACCCGATCCCAGGTCTGTACGCGGCGGGCGAGGTGGCGGGCTTCGGCGGGGGCGGCGTTCATGGATACCGGTCGCTGGAGGGGACGTTCCTCGGGGGCTGCCTGTTCTCGGGCCGCGAGGCGGGGAGGGCGGCAGCGGCGGCGATCTAGGAGGCCGGCTGCGGGTGCGTCGTGGTTGCTCGCGCAGTTCCCCGCGCCCCTGGAAGGATGGCGGCTTCGCCGCCGATCCTCCGGGGCGCGGAGCTGTACGTATAAGCGCGCCCCTGAAAAAGACCGGCGCTTGCGCCGTCTTTTCAGGGGCGCGGGGCTGTATCAATTTGCGGCTACCGCCGCGTGGGCGCGACCAGCCACAAACCACCCGCACCCGACCTACTGCCCCTCCCTCGGCCACGGTCGTCCCCCGATCGCCTCGATCCCATTGTTGAACCGCCTCAAATACCCCGCGAACGCAGCGATGTCCTCATCGGACCAGTCCCCCATCACCCGGTCCAGCACCTCGACGATCCCCTGCCGCTCCTGATCCAGCAGCCGCAACCCCTCCTCCGTCAACCGGAACTTGCGCGCCATCCCCCCCTCGGGATCAGGAATCCGCTGCAAAAGCCCCGCACGGGACGCCGCAGCGGTCTGCCGGTTCAACGTGGACGCGTCCAGCCCGAACGCCTCGCTCAACTCCCCGATGGACATGGGCCCCTGCATCCGGATCCGGCTCAGCATGATGTACGCGCTGCGCTCCATCACCCCGTCGGTCCGCCGCCCACCCCGCTTGCTCATGAACGAGTGGCGGCTGAGCAGCATCTGCTCGTACTCGACCTGATGAGTGGGCGTCTCCATGGATCAATCCTGGCACACGGCACCCGACGGACCACATGCTTGATACATGCGACATGTACGATGCACATCCTTCACCCCGCGCGCCTCCACCGAGCCGCGCCCCCGACCCCTGAGAGAAAGCGGAGTCCTGAATGGACGCCCCCCAGTCCACGCCCCGCTCGGGCGCCGTAGTCGCCACGCTGGCCTTCGCCGGCACGACCGCGGCGATCATGCAGACGCTGGTCACCCCCCTGATCGCGGAGCTGCCGAAGATCCTGGACACGACGTCGTCGAACGCGGCGTGGGTGATCACGGTCACCCTGCTGGTCTCGGCGGTGTGCGTCCCGGTGGTCGGCCGCCTGGGCGACCTCGTCGGCAAGCGCCCGATGCTGCTGGCCTGCTCGATCCCGCTGGTCGTCGGCTCGGTGGTGTGCGCCCTGGCCTCCGACGTGGTCATGATGATCGTCGGCCGGGGCCTCCAGGGCATGGGCATGGGCATGGTCCCCCTCGGCATCGCCCTCCTGCGGGACGTCGTGCCGACGGAGAAGCTGAGCGGCTCGATAGCCCTGGTCAGCGCGTCGATGGGGATCGGCGGCGCGATCGGACTGCCGATCGCCGCGGCGGTCGCGGAGTACGCGAGCTGGCGCGTCCTGTTCTGGGGCTCGGCGACGCTGGCGGCGGCCGTGGCCGTACTGATCTGGTTCCTGATCCCGGACGTCCCGGCCGGCGCGAAGGGCCAGCGCTTCGACGCGCCCGGCGCGATCGGCCTCGGCGTCGGCCTCGTCGCGCTGCTGCTCGCCGTCTCCAAGGGCGGTGACTGGGGCTGGGGTTCGGGCTCGGTGCTCGGTCTGTTCGCCGCGGCGGTCGTCGCGCTGGGCGCGTGGGGCTGGTGGGAGACCCGTACGAAGGATCCGCTGGTCGACCTGCGGACGACGGCCCGCCCGCGCGTCCTGCTCACCAACGCCGCGTCCGTCTTCATCGGCTTCGGCATGTACGCGTCGATGCTGGTCCTGCCGCAGCTCCTCCAGTTCCCGAAGGAGACCGGCTACGGCCTCGGCCAGTCGATGCTGGCCGCCGGTCTGTGGATGGCGCCCGGCGGCGTCACGATGATGCTGGTCTCGCCGCTCGGCGGAAAGCTCACCAACGCCCGCGGCCCCAAGTTCACGCTGGTCTGCGGCGCGCTCGTCCTCGCGGCCGGGTACGGCGTCTCGCTCGCGCTGATGGGCTCGGCGGCGGGCCTGATGGCCGTCACGATCATCACCAGCAGCGGCGTCGGCCTCGCCTACGGCGCGATGCCCGCGCT
>NZ_LIRL01000282.1 GCF_001419795.1 Streptomyces niveiscabiei | reverse complement strand
CGCCAGAGCAGCACCCCGATGATGACGGCCCCGGCGACCGTCCCGAAGTGGGTCCGCAGCACCCGCGCCCAGCGCCGCGAGCCCGGCGCCGGGCGCTCGCCACGAGCCGCGCCGTCAGCGGGGCCCCCGTCGGCACCGGCCGTCCCTCCGGCCGCCTCACCGCCGTCCTCCTGCCGCAGCACGCCCACCCCACCCGTTCCGACACCCCCCGACCCCTCGGCCATCAGGCGCTCCCCACCGGCCGGGCCAGCGCCAGCAGATCCGTGTGGTGGACGACCACCGACAGCTCCCCGGCGGCGGCAGCCGCGAGCCGCGCCTCCAGATAGCTCTCCGCGCGGGCGGCGAGGTCGGGGCGTTCCTCGACGGCGGCGCCCACCCAGCCGCGCAGCCACTGCGCGGTGAGCGCCGCCTCGGCGGGCCCGAGCCGCCAGGCGCTGGCGTGCAGTTTCACCGTCGCGCCCCGCGCCTCGAACGCCTCGGCGGCGACGTTCACCGCGTCGGGTCCGAGGAGCCCGTCCCGCCGCTGGTGGGCGTTGAAGGCGTCCTGGATCTCCGTGTCGAGCGGGTCGGGGTCGGAGAGTTCGACGCGCCCGGCGACGGACAGCGTGAGCAGCGCGGGGCACCCGGCGCCCACGCACGCGTCAACGAGGGCGTCGATCTCCTCGCGGGTCAGCACGTCGAGGAGGGCGGAGGCGGTGACGAGGGACGCCCCGCTGAGCGCGTCCGGCGTCAGCCGGGCCACGTCACCGCGCCGCGTCTCGACGGTCACCCGGCTCCCGTCGGCGGCGGCCCGGGGCGAGGCGACGGCCGCGAAGTGCAGCAGGTAGGGGTCCCGGTCGTGGAGGACCCAGTGCTGGGCCCCGTCGAGCCGGGGCGCCAGCCACCGCCCCATGGACCCGGTCCCGCACCCGAGGTCGTGCACCACGACTCCGGCCTTCCCTCTGGGGAGGTTCGCGAGGCGGATGCGCAGCGGGTCGAGGAGGTCGAGCGCACGGGCGCCCGCGTCGGCGGGTTCGCGGAGCTGGAGCCACTCGGGGGCGTACCGGGGCGGGTCGTCGGGGCCGGACTCGCGCAGCCGTACGGTGGCGCGTTCGGCGACGGGTCCGGCGCCGGGGATGACGTCCGCGCTGCTCATGCGGCCCTCCAGGACTCGCGGGGAAGCCGGCCGAGGACGCCGGCGAGGCTCTTGGCGGTGGACGCCCAGCCGCCGAGCGCGGCGCGCCGGCCGCGGGCGGCGGACTTGAGGCGGCGGCGCACGTCCGCCTCCCCGAACCAGCCGCGCAGTTCGGCGGCGAGCGCGGCCGGGTTCTCCGGCGGCACGAGGATGCCGGGGACACCGCCGTCGGGGGCGCGGCCGACGGCCTCGGGGACACCGCCGACGTCGGTGGCGAGGACGGGGATGCCGCGCGCGAGGGCCTCGGTGACGGCCATGCCGTACGTCTCGGCGTACGAGGTGAGGACCATCAGGTCGGCGCGGGCGTAAGCGGCGTCGAGGGCGGCGCCGGACTTCGCGCCGACCAGGTGGAGCCGGTCCTCAAGACCGTGCCGGGCGATGAGTTCGCGCAGGTGGGCGACGTACTCGGGGTCCTGGTCGACGCCGCCGACGAGGTCGCAGCTCCAGGGCAGGTCGGTGACGGTGGCGAGGGCCTCGACGAGCCGGTGCTGCCCCTTGCGGGGGGTGACGGCGGCGACGCACACCAGGTGCGAGACGCCGTCCGTGCCGGAGGCGAGCGGCGCGATGTCGGCGCCGGGCGCCGCGACGTGCACCTTCTCGGGGGCGAGGCCGTGGTGCGAGACGAGGCGGCGGACGGCCCAGTCGCTGGTGGCGATCACGGCGGGCACCGCGCGCAGCACGGCCCGTTCGCGGGCGTCGAGTTCGGCGGCGACCTCGGGCGCGAGGCCCGTCTCGTCGCCGAGGGGCAGGTGCACGAGGACGGCGAGCCGCAGCCGCTCGGCCTCGGGGACGACGACCTCGGGGACCCCGCAGGCCACGATCCCGTCGAGCAGGACGACCGACCCGTCGGGCAGGTCGCGCAGGGTGCGCGCGAGGGCGTCGCGGTCGTCGGCGGACGGCTGCGGCCACGCGCCGTCCGCGAGGTGCTTGCGGACCTGCCAGCCGAAGCCGGGCAGGTCGAGGCAGACGCGGCGGTCGTAGGCGTTGCCGCCGCTGGGGCGGCTCGGGTCGTCGACCCCGCCGGGCAGGACGAAGTGCACGGTCCGCAGCGACATGGGGATCAGGTCACCGTTCTTCCTGGCGACCGGCTGCACCGGCTGCTGCTTCGGCACGTAGGTCAGCGCCGACTTGTCGAGCCGGACCGGCGTCCGCTCCATCGTCACGTCGGTCACAGGGCACGCTCGTAACTCGCCCAGGCGATGTGCGACTCGTGCAGCGTGACGGAGAGCGCGGAGATGCCCCGCGCGCCTTCCCCGAGCGCCCCCTTCCCGATCCGCTCGGCGAGCCGGTCGGCGATGACCTTCGCCAGGTACTCGGTGGACGTGTTGACCCCCGCGAAATCCGGCTCGTTGTCCAGATTCCGGTAGTTCAGTTCCGCGACCACGGCGCCCAGTTCCTGGCTCGCGAGTCCCATGTCGACGACGATGTTGTCGTCGTCCAGCTGCTCGCGGCGGAAGGTGGCGTCCACGAGGAACGTCGCTCCGTGCAGGCGCTGCGCGGGTCCGAAGACCTCGCCGCGGAAGCTGTGGGCGATCATGATGTGATCGCGGACGGTGACACTGAACAACGGACGACCCTCCAGGTGCGGCGCGTCTGGTCCCCCGGACGGTACGCGCCGGGGGATGCCGTGTAGTACGGCCGGCCGCTTCCCCTTGTTCAGCGACCGGTCACTCTTTTCTCAGGTCAGGCGTGCGCCACCGGTCAGGGCGCCGGGTAGCGCACCCGGTGGCACAGCGCCGGGATCTCGCCGGAGGCCAGCTTCGGGAGCACGGCGGGGAGTTCGTCGAACGCGCACTCTCCGGTGATCAGCGCGTCGAGCGCCGGGTCGGCGAGCAGGTCGAGGGCGAGCGCGAGGCGGTCGGCGTAGGTGCGGCTCGCGCGTGCGGGCGAGACGGTGCCGACCTGGCTGCTGCGGATCGTCAGGCGCCGGGAGTGGAACGCCTCGCCGAGCGGGAGGGCGATACGGCGGTCGCCGTACCAGCTGAGTTCGACGACGGTTCCCTCGGGGCGCAGGAGTTCGAGGGCCCGGTCGAGGCCGGCCTCGGTGGCGCTGGCGTGGATGACGAGGTCGAGGTCGCCGGCCGCGTCCTGGGGGAGGGCGAAGTCGATGCCGAGGTGCGCGGCGGTGGCGGCTCGGGCGGGGTCGGCGTCGATGAGCTGAGCTTTCACGCCGGGGAACTTGGCGAGGAGGGCCGCGACCGAGCTGCCGACCATGCCGCCGCCGATGACCGCCACGCGGTCGCCGATCATGGGGGCGGCGTCCCAGAGGGCGTTGACGGCGGTTTCGACAGTGCCGGCGAGGATGGCTCGTTCGGCGGGGACGTTTTCAGGTATGACGATCACATTCGCGGCCGGTACGACGTACCGCGTCTGGTGCGGGTACAGGCAGAACACCGTCTTGCCGAGAAGTTCCGCCGGACCCTGTTCGACCTCGCCCACATTGAGGTACCCGTACTTCACCGGAGCCGGGAAGTCGCCCTCCTGGAACGGCGCGCGCATCGCCGTGTGCTGGTTCTCGGGGACCTTGCCGCCGAAGACCAGCGTCTCGGTGCCGCGGCTGATCCCGGACCACAGCGTCCGCACCAGCACCTCGCCCTCGGCGGGCTCGGGAAGCGCCGTCTCGCGCAGCTCCCCCTCACCCGGACGGCTGACCCAGAACGCGCGTGCGGCGCCCTTCATAGAAAACCTCCTGAACGATCGGCATCCGGTTCACGTACCGAGATGTGGCACAGGCCGCGCACAGTACGCGGCGATGATCGACTCTGTCACTCGGCCGGAGGATGTGCGGTGGCCCTGAACAACACGTACGAAGCAAGGCTGGTCCAGCAGGAGACCGCTCTGGGAGCGGGCGCTCAGCTCCTGCTGCTGGCCCTGCTCGGCTCGGTGATCGGCATGGGTACGGCGGGCTGGGCGACCGGCCTCGTCTTCGCCCTCGGCACCTGGGCCCTGCTGTCCGGCGCCTGCCACCGCTCCGGAATCCGCACGTTCGGGCCCGCCAACCGCGTCACCCTCGGCCGCGCGGTCCTGGTCGGCGGGGTGACGGCCCTGGTCGCCGACTCCTTCGAGTCCGCGCCGCCGGTCACCCTCCTCGTCGGCCTCACCGCCGTCGCCCTCGTCCTGGACGGCGTCGACGGCAAGGTGGCCCGCCGTACAGGGACCTCGACGCCGCTCGGCGCGCGGTTCGACATGGAGGTCGACGCGTTCCTGATCCTGGTGCTCAGCGTGTACGTCTCGACCCAGCTCGGGCCATGGGTGCTGCTGATGGGCGCGATGCGGTACGTGTTCGTCGCCGCCGCGTACGTCTGGCCGTGGCTCAACTCCGCGCTCCCGCACAGCATGGCGCGCAAGACCGTCGCGGCGACGCAGGGCATCTGCCTCCTCCTCGCCGGCTCCGGACTCCTGCCGTACGCCGCGAACCTGGCGATCGCCGGTACGTCGCTGGCGGCGCTGATCTGGTCGTTCGGGCGGGACGTCCTGTGGCTGTTCCGGACGCGGCCGGGGGCGGCGAAGACGGTCGGAGAAGGGGCGGTTCCGGAGTCGGCGTCGGGGGCTGTGACCGTGACGGTGCCGCGCGGTGCCGAAGCGGCGTCGGTCGAGGCGCGCGTCGCCGCCGAGCCGGTCGTGGTGATCTCGGAGCCGATCGTGGCGGCTCTGGCGTCCCAGGAGAGGCCGGTGCTCGCGGCACGCTGATCGTCGTACGAGAAGGCCCGGACCCCGCGGGGGGAGTCCGGGCCTTTTCCCATGGCTACGACTTCACATGGCTACGGCCTCGGCGAGCGCGCCCGCGCCAGCGCGAAGCCTCCTGCGCCCAGCGCGACCGCGCCGAGCGCCAGTCCGCCGATGCCCAGGTCGCGGGCCGTCGAGTCGTGGCCGGCGGTGCTCTTCGCGACGGGTGCCGTCGGCCCCGTCGGCTTCCCGGAGGTCAGGGTCAGGACCGGCGCCGGGTTCTCCGGGTCGTCGTCGCCCTGGCCGGCCGCCTCGATCCAGCGGACGACCTTGCCGCTGTCGTACGTCTGGAGGGTCTTGAACTCCAGCTTCGTCGCGTCCTCGGGGAGCTGTCCGAAGGCGACGCCGAAGTCCTCGAACCGGCCCGGCGCGATCTTCCCTCCGGTCCAGGTGATCTCGGAGACCGCGTCGGTGATCGTCCCGTCGTCGGTCTTGACCGGGGTCTTCAGCTTGGTGGTGGTGACCTTCGGGGTCCAGCCGTCCTGGGCGTGGACCAGGACACCGAGGAGGGGGTGGTCGGTGGGGAGGAAGACCTGTACCTGCGAGGTACTGGCCTTGTCGTCCTCGTTGGGGACGCGGAACGTCAGGAGGCCGTCGGTGGCTCCCTGGGCGTAGCTCTCCGGGTGGACGGTGACGTGCGCGGACGCGGCGCCGGCCGACGCGAGGACACCGCCCGCCGCGAGCAGGACGGCGAGGGCCGCGGTACGTGTGCGGAACATGGCTGACTGATCTCCGTACGAATTGAGTCGTTTCCTTCAGGCCGGGTACGGAACCGGCCCGGGCGGCCCTCTCCGCCGTACGGCGTGCCGCAGCAGGAGACTTCGGGGCGCGGGGAGATACGGCCACGGCCGTACGACCCTGCGGGCACCCGCGATCCGCACGGGCCCACGCCACCAGGCGACGAGCCCCGGAACCAGCGCGACGGCCCGGCGCAGCAGCGACCACAGCGCGGCCTCACCGCGCCGGAGCCACCAGGAGGTGAGGAGCGCGGCGAGGAAGTGGGCGGCGAGGGTGTGGGGGGTGTGGTGAGCGGCGTGGAGTGGGAGCGGCATCCGCATGTGCGGGGTGGCGGGCATCCGCATGTGCATCTGGACCGGCGTCCGCACGGGACCCGGCATCCCGAACCCCACATGCAGCGCCCCCTGCGCCACCAGCGTCGCCCCACCGATCCCGACGAGACTCCGCTCCCGCCCCCCGAGCACCCACCCGGCACCGAACACGACACAGAAGCCGAGCCCCTGCACCCCGGCGGACGGCGTCTCCCCCACCGCCACCAGGTGCGCCCCGACAGCCAGCAGCACGCACACCGCCGCGAACACGGCGGCACGCAACCCGCGGACCCCCGGCGACGCACTCATGTCCCGGGATCCTGCCACGCCCGCGCGCGCCGCTTCACCCGCCTTGACTGTTCTTGGGAATCGACGCGGGCTCTTCGACGGGTTCGGCGTACACGGCCGTTTCCCTGTGCTCCACCGTTTCCGTGCGCGGCAGCAGCGTGATCGCCGCCAGCGGTACCGCCGCCAGTACCAGCCACGGCACCGCTGCGGGCAGCCCCGTGTCCAGCAGGGTTCCTGTCAGCGAGCTGCCGATCAGGACGATCAGGCCGGACACCGAGGACAGTGCGCCCGTGTACAGGCCGAGCCGTCCGTCGGGCGCGAGGTCGGGAACCCAGGCGCGGGCGGCCGGGGCGACCAGCATCTGGCCGAGCGTGAGCAGGACGACGAACCCGGCGGCGGGCAGGAGCCCGGTGGTGCCTTCCAACCGCGCGGGCAGCGCTGCGGCGACGACCGCGAACCCGGCGGCGATGAGGGTGAGCCCGCCCGCCATGGACGTACGGAGGCTGAGCCGCTCCCCCACCCACCGGGTGACGGGCAGTTGCGCGGCGACGACGAGCGCGGAGGAGAGCGCGAACAGCCACGACAGCGGCGTCTGGGACCCGGCCGCGCGCTCGACCTCGGCGGGCAGCGCGAGGTAGAGCTGGTTGTAGGCGAGCAGATAGGCCCCGTAGGCGCAGCACAGCGCGAGGAAGCGCCGGTTGCGCAGCATCGGCCCGACGCCGCCCTTGACCTGCGTCTTCTGGCGTCCGGGTATGTGCTGCGGCAGCAGCCACGCGTGTCCGGCGAGGACGAGGACGAAGACCCCGGCCCCGGCCAGGCACACCGTGCGGAAGTCGACGGACAGCAGCAGCGCCCCGATGAGCGGCCCGACGAACGCCCCGGCCTGCCCGGCGACGGTGAGCAGCGCGAGGACGCGCGTACGGGGCCCGTTGCCCTCCTCCTCCCAGACGACGGCCTGCCGCGCGACCTCGCTCTCGACGGCCGGCGAGAACAGTGCGGCGGCGAACCCGATGAGCAGCACGGACCCGATGACGGACGCGACCTCGTCGGCGAACCCGAGCCACGCGAACCCGGCGATCCTCAGCACGCACCCGGCGAGGACGACGGGCCGCACCCCGTACCGGTCGGTGAGCGCGCCCCCGACGACGAACAGCCCCTGCTGGCTGAACGTCCGGAGCCCCAGCACGAACCCGACGAGCCACCCCGCGAGCCCGATCCCGGTCCCGAGGTGCTCGGCGAGGAACGGCAGGACCGCGAAGAACCCGACGTTGAAGGCGAGTTGGGTGAGGATCAGCAGACGCAGCAGGGGGGAGAGCCGCGTCTTCTCGACGCCGGTCGCCAGGGTCATCGGGCCGCCACCAACTCTCGTACGGGTTCGGGTAGTTCAGGGATCTGTGGGTCGTCGCCCGGGGCGCTCCCCCGGCGTCGGCGCAGCCCTCCGGCGGTCACCGCGAGCGCCCCGAGGACGGCGAGCGCGGCGGCGGGCGCGAGGACCGCCCACGGCGCGCGCTCGGCGTACGGCTGGTTCTCGGCGAGCAGCAGCCCCCATTCCGGGGACGGGGGCTGGGCGCCGAGGCCGAGGAAGCCGAGGGTGGCGAGCGCGAGGGCGTTGCCGGGCAGCCGCAGGGCGGCGTGGCGGGCGACGGGCGGGAGGATCGCGGGCAGCAGCGCGCGCCGCAGGAGGTGGCCGCGGCCGGCGCCGAGCGCGCGGGTCGAGGCGAGGTGGACGGCCGCCTTCTCCTGGGCGAGCAGCGCGGAGGTGTGCGCGGCGAGGGGCACCCAGGCGACGGCGGTCACCGCGAGCGCGGGCGTACTCGTGCCGCTCCCCCACACGGCGGCGACCAACAGCGCGGCGAGGACGGGCGGTACGGCGTTGACGGTGTCGACGAGCGGCGCCGACAGCCTCGGTACGAGCCCGAGCAGGACGCCGATGACGTACGCGGCGAGGCTGATCCCGCCCGCCAGCAGCAGCGTGTCCAGCGCGCCGTGCGCGACGCGCGCGAGGAGGTCGCGGCCGAGGGCGTCGGTGCCGAACGGGTGCGCGGCGGACGGGGATCGGAGACGCCGGGTGGTGTCGACGGCGAGCGGGTCGCGGGGCAGCCCGGCCGCGACGACGGCGAGCAGGAGTCCGCCGTACAGCAGCGGCGGGAGCCTGCGCGCGGGCGGGTCGGGGCGGTGCAGGGTGGGG
>NZ_LIRL01000281.1 GCF_001419795.1 Streptomyces niveiscabiei | reverse complement strand
ATCCCGGGGGTGTCGGAGCCGTGGAACGCGGGGAGTCCGCCGTACTCGGCGAGGGGGCCGTCGTACCGGGAGCGCCAGACGGGGGCGTGGGCGCTCTGCGCGTCGGCGAGGCGGGTGGTGGGGACGACGTACCGCTCGTCGGTCATGACGGCGATCCGGTCGTCCCCGGAATGGGCCGCGAGAATCTCGTCGCGTCCGGTGGGGCCGAAGGCGTCCGTCAGGACCCGGTCGGCGTGGGCGGCGGAGCCGGGTGCGCCGAGTTCGAAGAGGAGGCATTCGCTCAGGCAGTGCTGGGCGAGGAGGGGGATGCCCGCGGCGGCGCCGTCGGCGATGGCGGCGGTGGGCCGGCGCGGAAGGGCGAGCCCGTCGACGGCGGGCCGCCACACCCAGGTGGCCTCCAGGCCCTCGGCGATGGCGGTCTGCGCGTCCAGGACAGCCGCGGCGGGCGCCTGCCGGGGGTCGTCGGCGCCGAGTTCCTTGAGGAAGCGGCCGGCGAGGGCGCGGCTCTGCGCGGGCGTCGCCACGTGGTCGCCGCCGCTGCTGGTCGCGGCGCCGTGGATGAGGCCCCGGGTGAGCGGCGAGGCGATGAGGTTGGAGATGGACTTGGCCCCGGCGGACACGCCGTACACCGTCACCCGCCCGGGGTCGCCGCCGAACGCGGCGATGTTGGCGTGGATCCAGCGCAGGGCGGCGATCTGGTCGTGGGTGCCGTGGGCGCCGGTGTGCTCCTCGTCCGGCAGGGAGAGGAACCCGAGCGCGCCGAGCCGGTAGTTGAAGCTCACGACGACGGCGCCGAAGTCCCGGGCGAACGCGGCGCCGTCGCCCGCGATGTCGTGCCCGTTGCCGACGTGGTAGCCGCCGCCGTGCAGCCAGACCAGGACGGGCGCGCGCTCGGCGGCGGCGGGGGCGGTGACGTTGAGGTACAGGCAGTCCTCGGAGGGCGGCGGGATCTCCAGCGGGCCCGCGGGGCCGGGCATCAGGGGCGGTGGCTGGATCGCGGGGCTGCCGGGGAGGGAGCCGTCGCGTACGCCGGTCCAGGGCTCGGCGGGCCGGGGCGGGCGCCAGCGCAGCTCGCCGGTCGGCGGGGCGGCGTAGGGGATGCCGCGCCAGGACAGGACGCCGTCGCCGGACTCGACGCCCCGGACCTTTCCGCCGCCGGTTTCGATGATCTTCGTCATGGGGGCCTTTCGGACGCGATCCGCTGCCGTACCGGGTCGAGGGTAGCGGCGGGAATCCCGCTGGTCAGGCCTGCGTCGTACGGCGAGACGCCGTCGGCAGCGCCTGGGGCCAGGCGACGTCCGTCTCCACCGGCGCCGTGTAGTCGACGCCAGGCACGGCGAACCCGTACAGGCGCTGCACCTCCGCGTGGAACCAGTCGAGGTCGGCGAGCCCGGCGATGGTGTCGGTGGTCGCCGCTGCCCAGCGTTCGGCGACGGCGGTCTGTACGGCGTCGGTGAGTTCCCAGGCGTCGAGGCGTACCCGGCCCTCGTCGTCCAGGTCGAGCGGGGTGACGCCGGTCAACTGGTCCCAGAGGGACGCGAGTTGGCCGATGGGCGAGACCATGCCGTCGGCGAGGACGCCGCGCAGCAGGCCGGTGTAGAGGGCGATGCCGGGGATGGCCGTCGAGGACTGGGTGACGGCCGCGCCGTTCACGGAGGTGACCGCCTTGCCGCCGACCGTCTTGGCGAGCCGCTCGTCCAGCGTGCGGGCGGTGGCCTCCAGGTGGGCCTTGGCCGCGCCGATCGTGCCCTGCCGGTAGATGGCCTCCGTGAGGGGCGAGCCGATGTACGACAGGGCGGCGGTGGAGAAGCCCTCGGCGAGGAGGTCGCGCGCGCCGAGGTGGTCGATCCAGCGCTCCCAGTCCGCGCCGCCCATCACGGCGACCGTCTGCTCGACGTCGTCGCCCTCGGCGGGCGCGGTGTCGACCTCGCGGACCTCGGGGGCGCCCTGGTCGTCGAAGACGAGGGTCTTCGTACGGCTCGCCCGCCCGATGGGCTTGAGGACGGACGCGTACGTCGTCCCCGTGTCGGGGTCCGTGCGGCGGGGCGCGGCGACCGAGTAGATCAGGTGGTCGAGCTTGCCGCCGAAGCGGGTCTCGATCAGGTCGGCGACCTGGTCCTTCAGGTCGTCGGAGAACGCGTCGCCGTTCAGGAAGACCAGGTCGCGTCCGGCGGTGCGCGCGAGGTCGGCCGTGGCGGCGGTGCGGTACCAGCCGGCGGTGGCGGTACGGCGTGGCGTGGGGGCCTTCTCGAAGCAGACGGCGATGCCCCTGATGCCGGCGCGCTTGAGCCCTGCGAGGGTCGCCGCGAGGCCGTATCCGGCGGAGGAACCGATGACCAGGGCGACCGGGCCGGTTGCCGCCGGGGCGGTGGCGGGGTCGGGGG
>NZ_LIRL01000280.1 GCF_001419795.1 Streptomyces niveiscabiei | reverse complement strand
CCGCCGCGTGGGCGCGACCGGCCGCCACGGCATCGCAGCCGCACGGCCCTCAGCCACACGGCCCTCAGCCACATGGCACCGCAGCCGCCCGACGGCCTCGCCCGGCACTTCCCGCCGCGCCCGGCCCCGCCCCCGCAGGGGTCAGCTCAGCCGGGGAAACTTCGCCTGGAGCGTCCAGATCGCCGGGTTCTCCCCCAGGTCCTCGTGCAGATCCGTCAGGTCGGCGATCAGGTCGTGGAGGAAGTCACGGGCCTCGCGCCGCAGCTCGCTGTGGGAGAACGTCAGCGGTTCCTCCTCCGCCCGCATCCAGTCCGCCTCGATGTCCACCCACCCGAACCGCCGCGCGAAGAG
The DNA here is from genome assembly GCF_001419795.1 of Streptomyces niveiscabiei. Lineage (GTDB taxonomy): Bacteria > Actinomycetota > Actinomycetes > Streptomycetales > Streptomycetaceae > Streptomyces > Streptomyces niveiscabiei. The sequence goes on along the minus strand of NZ_LIRL01000280.1, from coordinate 1,745 downwards.
CATCCGGTCGGTCGACTCGGTGAAGTCCAGTTCCGCGTACTGCGGCCGGGAGGCGCGGGACCCCGCCGGGTCCCGGTCGATCCGCTCGACGATGTCGCACAGCGCCCACGCGAAGTCGAGCACCGGCACCCACCCCCACGCCGTGGACACCTCGCGGTCGGCCTTCGTGTCCGCGAGGTACACGTCGCCGCAGAACAGGTCGTGGCGCAGGGCGCGGACGTCCACGCGCCGGTAGTCCGTCTGCGGCGGGTCCGGGAAGCGGTTGGAGAGGGCATAGCCGATGTCGAGCACGCCCCGATGGTGTCATGACCGCGCCCTAGGATCTCCGGCATGTCCCGACGAACCCGCGCCGCCGCCGTAGCCGTACTCCTGCTCCTGAGCGGGTGCAGTTCCGACGACGGCGACGACACGGAGGGCGCGGCCGGTGTCGGGGACCCGTACTTCCCGAAGGCGGGGAACGGCGGGTACGACGTCACGCACTACGACCTGACGCTCGACTACACCCCCGGGACCCGCCGTCTCACCGGCACGGCGGTGATCACGGCGCGCGCGACGCGGCAACTCACCTCGTACCACCTCGACTTGACCGGTCTGGACGTCGAGAAGGTCACCGTCGACGGGGAACCGGCGAAGACGAGTCGCTCCGGGCAGGAGCTGACGGTCCGCCCCGCGAGCGGCCTCTCCGAGGGCAAGGTCTTCCGGACGACCGTCCGCTACTCCGGCACCCCGCAGACGATCACCGACCCCGACGGGTCCGAGGAGGGCTGGCTCCCCACGGCCGACGGGGCGGTCGCGCTCGGGGAGCCCGTGGGGTCGATGGCCTGGTTCCCCGGCAGCCATCACCCCTCCGACAAGGCGACGTACGACCTGAGAGTGACGGTGCCGGAGGGGCTGACGGCCGTGTCCAACGGGGAGTTGGTGAGCGAGAAGGCCGCCGGCGCGGGGCGGCGTACGTTCGCCTGGCGTACCGGGGAGCCGATGGCGAGCTATCTCGCGATGCTGGCGGTGGGGAAGTTCGAGGTGCGGCGTACGGCTGTCGACGGGCTTCCGGTGTATTCGGCCGTCGACACGACTCAGGTGGCCGCAAGTCGCGCTGTTGTGGGGCGACTTGGGGACGTCCTCGACTGGGCCGCGTACAACTTCGGGCCCTACCCCTTCCGTTCGGCCGGGGTGGTCGTCGGGCGGGCCGGTGACGCCGGGTACGCGCTGGAGACGCAGAACCGGCCCTTCTTCCCCGGCCCGCCCGAACTCTCCCTGCTCGTCCATGAGTTCGCCCATCAGTGGTTCGGGGACTCGGTGACGCCCCGGACCTGGCGCGACATGTGGCTCAACGAGGGGTTCGCGACGTACGCCGAGTGGCTGTGGTCCGAGGACCACGACGGGGACACCGCTCAGGAGATCTTCGACGCCGTGTACGCCGGGGACTACTACGACGACGCCGAGGCCAACGAGGCCATCTGGGCGTTCGCGCCGGGTGATCCGCCGGGGGCCGAGCAGATCTCCGATCCGCCCGTCTACATGCGGGGCGCCCTGGTCGTACACCGGATCCGGCAGATCCTCGGGGACGACGCGTTCTACGACTTCTTGCAGGGGTGGACCCGCGAGCATCGTCATCTCGTCGTCGACAGCGGGCAGTTGAAGGCGTACCTGGAGAAGGTGGCCCCGGGCGAGGACTGGGACGGGGTGTGGGACGCGTGGGTGTACGGGAAGTCGAAGCCCTCTAGCCTCGTGCTTTCGCGAGTGGG
>NZ_LIRL01000028.1 GCF_001419795.1 Streptomyces niveiscabiei | reverse complement strand
GATGTCCTCGCCGTGGACGATCTCCTCGACGAGCCGGGTGTCGAGGGGCGCCGGGGGGAGTGACGTCCGTGGGGCGACCTCGCGGAGGCGGGCCAGCGTCTGGCCCGGTGAGGCGCCGCGCTCGCGCGTCACGCCGGCCGCGTTGTGGCGGTCGAAGTCGAACCGGGCGCGCACGAGGCCGGCCACGAAGCCCAGGCGCGTCGTGCGGGCCGAGTCGACGAGGTGGGCGGCGACGTCGTGGACCGTCCACCCCGCGCAGAGCGACGGCTCCTCCCACTGCCCGTCGTCGAGCCCTTCCAGGTCGTGGATCAGTGCCGCGCGCTCGGCGTGCACGATCGTCCAGACGTCCGCGACCGCTGCCATGGTCTCTCCTCGGTGATCGGCTTGCTGCCCTCGTGGAGATACGGACTCCCGGTCGCCGTGAAATTCACCGCCCGCGCCGCTTCATGTACAGGTCGAAGGCCCGGTACACCATCGGCCGCAGCGGCAGGTCCCACTCGCCGACGTACCGCACCGCCCGCCCGCCGGTGCCGACCTNNGCGGGTCGCCGGGGTCGAGGGTGGGGGTGATGCCGCGCAGGTCGTAGATGTCGCAGCCGGCCGCCAGCGCGTCGCGGATCATCGCCCACTGGCAGGCGTTGGAGCCGCGCACCTCGCGTTTCGCGGTGGAGGAGGCGCCGTAGGAGTACCAGGCGTGGGTGCCGACGCGGACCAGGACGGCGGCGGCGACCAGGTCGCCCCGGTGGCGGGCCAGGTAGAGGCTGATGCGCTCGGGGTCCTCTGCGTTCAGCTCCGCGAACATGGTCTGGAAGTAGCGCAGGGGGCGGGGGGTGAAGCGGTCGCGTTCGGCGGTGTGGACGTACAGGTCGTGGAACGCCTTCAGGTCGGTGCCGAACGTGACGTCCACGCCTTCCCTGGCCGCCTTCTTGATGTTGCGGCGCCAGAGCTGGTTCATGCCCTGGAGGACGTCGTCCTCGCTCCTGCCGGTCAGCGGGATCTCGTACTTGAACTGCGGATGCCCGACCCCGAAGCCGTCCTCGGGGCTCTGCGGCAGCCAGCCGGCGTCGCGCAGCGCGCGGCTGACGCGGGCGCCGGCCGGGCCGGGCCACTCGCCGGGCAGGTCGGTGAGCCGCTCGACGGCGGGGTCGCCGATGCCCTCCTTGACCTGGCCGGCGCTCCAGGTGTCCGTGCGGACCGGCGGGCCGAGCCGGACGGCGAACGCGCCGTGCGCCTTGAGGTACGCCGCCAGCGGGTCGAGCCACGCGGCGAGGTCGCCGGTCCAGTCGATGACCGGGCCCTCGGGCAGGTAGGCCAGCGTGTAGCGCTCCAGCCGGGGCACCGGGCGGTGCAGGACGAGCCCGGCGCCGACCAGCCGCCGGCCGTCGTACCAGCCGAGGGACTCGGCGCGCCACTCCGTCTTGACGCGGCCCCAGGCCGGGGTCTGGAGGAAGCTGACCGAGCGCTGGGCCCGTACGAAGGCCAGGTGGTCGGCGGCGCCGATCGGCCCGACGGTCAGGCTCCCCGGGCGGGGTGCGGTGCGGCTCGCTGGTTCGCTGTAGGACATGCGGGCAGCCAAGGCCGCGTCGTGTTGCCGGCGCGTATGCGGTTTCCGATACGCCGACGATAGGCGGCGGCCCGTAGCGTGGGTGTGCTGACCGTCGCCAGAGGGGAGAGCCGTGGACAGGGCGCCCGGACCGAGTGTCCGGCTCAAGCTGACCCTCAGCTATGCCGGATTCCTGATGCTCGCCGGTGCTCTGCTGCTGGGCGCCGTGGGGGTGTTCCTCCTGCGGGAGGGGTGGTTGCAGACCAACGAGCAGGGGGCGTGGCGGGCCACTCCGGGCACCGCGTTCGTCAACGGGTTCGCGCCCATGGCTGCGGCCGTCATGCTGTTCCTGCTGGTGTTCGGGCTGCTGGGGGGCTGGGTCCTGGCCGGCCGTATGCTCGCTCCCCTGGCCCGGATCACCGGCGCGACCCGTACGGCGGCCACCGGGTCGCTCTCGCACCGCATCCGGATGCCGGGCCGGCAGGACGAGTTCCGTGAACTCGCCGACGCCTTCGACGCGATGCTCGCCCGCCTCGAAGCGCACGTCGGCGAGCAGCGGAGGTTCGCGGCCAACGCCTCGCACGAGCTGCGCACCCCGCTGGCGATCTCCAAGTCGCTGCTGGACGTGGCCCTCGCCGACCCCGGGCACGACACCGGCGAGGTCCTCGGCCGCCTCCAGGCCGTCAACACCCGGGCCATCGCCCTCACGGAGGCGCTGCTCCTGCTCAGCCGCGCCGGCCGGGGCTCCTTCACCCGCGAACAGGTCGACCTGTCCCTGCTGGCGGAGGAGGCCACCGAGACGCTGCTGCCGCTCGCCGAGAAGAGCGGCGTGAACGTCGAGACCCTCGGCGGCGTCACCCCCGCGAGTGGTTCGCCGGCGCTTCTGCTGCAACTGACCATGAACCTCGTCCACAACGCGATCGTCCACAACCTGCCCGAGAAGGGCACCGTGTGGGTCACGACCGGTGTCCGCGCCGGCACTGCCGTGCTCACGGTCGAGAACACCGGCGCCCGCCTCGGCGCGGACCTCGTCCCGACCCTCACCGAGCCGTTCCAGCGCGGCACGGAACGCGTCCACGCCGACCACGCGGGCGTCGGCCTCGGCCTGGCCATCGTCAGGACCATCACCGAGGCGCACGCCGGACGCCTCACCCTCACCCCGCGCGCCGACGGGGGCCTGCGCATCACCGTCGAACTCCCGGCCGACACCCGCCGTTGAGGCGCGGCGCGCGTTCGGCACGGCCCGGCGGGGAAGGATCGTCATCTCCGTACCCGGAGACCCCGTCACACCTTGTGGAGAGACATGACCGTCGTATTCGTCCACGGCGTGCCCGAGACCGCAGCGGTCTGGGACCGGCTGCGTCAGCGCCTCGGCCGGGAGAGCGTCGCCCTGGGCCTGCCGGGATTCGGCACCGAGCGGCCCGCCGGGTTCGGCGGCGGGAAGGACGCCCACGCCGAGTGGCTCGCGGCGCGGCTGCGGGAGCTGCCGGGGCCGGTCGACCTCGTCGGGCACGACTGGGGCGCGCTGCTGACGTACCGGGTGGCCACGGCGTACGACGTGCCGCTGCGCAGCTGGGCCGCGGACGTCGCGGGCGTCATGCACCCGGCGTACGTGTGGCACGAGTTCGCGCAGATCTGGCAGACCCACGGCGACGGCGAGGCGTGGTTCGACAACCTGCGCGCGACGCCGCACGACGCGCCCGGCAGCATCGCCGGGGTCCTGCGGGCCCAGGGGGTGCGGGAGGACGACGCGCGGTCCCTCCATGAGGGGATCGACGAGGCGATGGGGCGGGAGATCCTCGGCCTGTACCGGTCGGCGACACCGAACCTGTACGCCCACTGGGGCGCCGACCTGCGCGAGACGCCGGCGCCCGGACTGGTGCTGCACCCGGACGGGGACCTCTACGACGACCCGGACACGGGGGCCGAGGTGGCGCGGATGCTCGGGGCGCGGATGCGGGTTCTCGACGGGGTCGGGCATCAGTGGCCGCTCCAGGACCCGGACCAGGCCGTCGACGTGCTGTACGCGTTCTGGGATGCGGTGGGGTGACGCGTCGTTCCCTGGGGCCGGTGGGGTCGGGTACGGTTCTGGCCCGGCGTCAAGTGCCGTACCGCAGAACGTCGTTCAGTCCGTTTCGGGGGTGGAGTGGTGCAGGAGCCGTGGGCCGAGCTGGGTGAGACGATCAGCGCGATCCGTTCCGCGTTGCTGTCCGCGCTGGAGGAGGGCGAGGGCGAGGCCGTGCGGTTCACGGCCGGGCCCGTGGAGCTGGAGTTCGGCGTGGAGGTCAGGAAGGACGCCGGGGCCAGGGCGAAGGTGTTCGTGCTGCCGTGGACGGTGGAGGCGAACGGGTCGGCCGGGGTGGCGCAGACGCACCGCGTCAAGCTCACGCTCCAGCCGGTGGACGGCCGGGGCGAGGACCTGAGGATCTCCGGCGACTCCGACCGGCGCCCGCTGTGACCGCAGCGGGCCCCCGCCGGTCGGCCGGGTGACCGGCGGGGCGGCCGATGGACGAGGCGAGGGTCGTCGAGATCTGGAACCCGGCGGGCGGGCGCACCGGCAGCGGCTACCTCCTCGGTGACGACCTGGTGCTGACCTCCTGCCACGTCCTGGACGGCACGCCCGCCGGCGGTGCGGTGGAGGTGCGGCAGCTCGACGCCCTGGGGCGTACGCGGTGGCTGCCCGCCGACGTGGTGTGGCTGCCCTCGCCCACGGACACCGACGCCGACGCCGACGCGGCGCTCCTGCGGGTCACCGACGAGCGGTGGCACCCCCCGCCGGGCCCGCCGGTACGGTTCGGGCGCGTCGTCGGCCGTGACCGCGTCCCGTGTCTGGGCCTCGGCTTCCCCGACGCGGCCAGGCGTTCGGCGTACGAGCGGGACACGATGCCGGTACGCGGCCATGTGGACCCGTTGCACGGCATGAAGTCCGGGCTGCTGACGGTGCACGTCGACACCGGCATCGCGCCCGCGCGCGAAGGGTGGCGCGGCGCGTCGGGGGCGGCGCTCCTGTGCGGCCCGCGTCTCGTGGCGGTCGTCCGCGCGGAGAAGGCCGTCGCCCCTGGCGTCCTGGACGCCGTCCCGGTGACCGCGCTGGCCGAACTGCCGGGTTTCCGGCAGACCTTGGAGAGGTACGGCGTCCGCCTCGTCGTCGAGGACGTCGGCGGGTCCGCGCCCGAGCGGCCCTCCCTCGTGCCCGTCGGTGTGTCGCCGCCGCCCTGGCGGCACCGGCTGCGGGACGTGCCGTTGCCCGCGCTGGGCGGTGCGCTGACCTTTCTGCTGTTCGCGCGGCTCGGGCCGAGCTCCGCGGGAGTGGCCTGGACGATCGGGTCGTTCTTCGCGGGCGTCGTGGCCATGTGGTCGATCGCTCGGCTGCGGTCCCCGCACCGTGCCTCCGGCGGGCTGGACGCCGTGCGGGTCCGGCTGTCCGAGGCGGTGCTGGGCGAGGTGGCCCGGCGGCGCCGGCAGCTGCTGGGGGACGACAGCAAGGCGATCAACGTCGCCTTCACCACGGTCCTCCAGGGCGGCCGGGACGCCGAACGGGCCTGGTCCGGCGGGGATTTCGCGCGTGTCGCCGAGTATCTGGAGGCGCTGGTGCCGAGGCGGCTCGTCGTCACGGGCGGGCCGGGCGCCGGGAAGACCCTCCTCGCGTACGAGCTGGTCCACCGGCTGCTGAGCCGCATGGACGGCGGAGGCCCGGTCCCCGTCCCGATGAGCCTGCCCGGGTGGGACACCGCCGTGCCGTTCACCGACTGGTTCACCGGGCGGCTCGCGCACGACTACCTGGACGGCTCCGACACGGCGGCCCGCCGGCTGCTGGCGACCGGCAGGATCATGCCGGTCCTCGACGGCCTCGACGAGCTGGACCCACCGGGCGGCGGCCGGTCCCGGGCCGCCGCCGCGCTCGTCCAGCTCAACCGGTTCGAGGGGCCGTTGGCCGTGACCTGCCGGAGCACCGAGTACGAGGCGCTCAGCCGGGCCGGCGAACGGCTGCTGGACTGCGCCACCGTCCGGATCGAGGCCGTGGGCGCGGCGGACGGGCGGCGCTATCTGGTCGAGCGGGCGGTGGACCGGGCCCGGCTGCACGCGGTGGAAGAGGAGCTGTTCACCGCGGGCACGGCCACCGCCGCCGCCCTGTCGTCGCCCTGGATGCTGACGCTGGCGTCCCTGGTGTCCCGGTCCGAGGCCGGGGCGCTGCGGCTCGCCTCCTTCACGGGCGTCGCGGACTCCCCGGCGGCGCGACGTCAGGTGCGTGCGGCGCTCCTGGAGGCGCTGATCCCGACGGTGTGCGCGGCGGATCCGGAGCAGCGGTACACGGCGCGGGACGTGGAGCGGTGGCTGCGGGCGCTCGCGGCGGGGCAGGGGGCCGTGTCCGTGCGGGACTTCGAGATCCACACGCTGTGGCCCGTCGCGGGGCCGCGTGCCGCGCGGTACGCCGCGGTCGCGGTCACCCTTGCCTGCTGGCTGCCCGCGCTCGCCCTGCTGGCCCTCGGCTTCCAGGTGAACGGCGCGTTCCCGCTCCCCGGGGCGCTGCTGCTGGGGCTGCTGGTGCCCGCGCTGGCGGTCGCCGCGTGGGAGGCGCGGGCCCCTCATGCGCAGCCGCGCCGGATGGTGTTCCGGCGGCTGCGTGGCCGGCTCGGCTGGAGCCGGGTCGCGCTGGGCACCGTCCTCGGCGGGGTGCTGATGCTGCCGCTGGCGCCGCTGTTCGGGCCGGGGTTCGCGCTGGCCGGCGGTGGCGCGTTCGCGGGGGTCTTCGGGTTCGGGCTGGCGCTGTCGGTGCGGGCCGACGTCGACCGGGGCCGGCTGCTCGCGGCGGCTGCGCCGACGGCTCTGGCCGTGCTGTCCCTCGCCGGGGTCCTGGCCGGCCGGTTCGGTGACTTCACGGGGCTCGCCGCGGGGTGCGGTGCCGGGGCGATCGGGCTGGTG
>NZ_LIRL01000279.1:4726-4963 GCF_001419795.1 Streptomyces niveiscabiei | reverse complement strand
TCCCACCGCAACACAGGCCCCCCACCCGCACTCCACCTCAACCCCGCGCACTTCCACGTCTGCCCCATTCACCCGAGCGTAGATCCCCCCACTGACAACGCCCCCAGAAAGGCCACCTCACCTCGGCACATCCCGTCGATCGGCTAGCGTCTACCGCACAAGCGGCCGGCAAGATCCACCCCGGCCACCAGGGGAGGGGACGCGGCAGCGCGTCCGGCCACGGCGGAGCACCGCGCA
>NZ_LIRL01000279.1:0-4707 GCF_001419795.1 Streptomyces niveiscabiei | reverse complement strand
GGCCGCCGCGGTCGCCGCCTGAGCCGCCCGCGCGGGCGGCTCAGGCGGCGACCGCGGCGGCCCAAGAGGTCGTGATCCCGGCCACCGAGCGGGCCACACCCCGTGAGGACACCCCGCTGGCGGCGGGCAGCACCGGTTTCCTGCACCAACAGGAGGGCCGGGACGGTTACACCTGGACCGACTTCGCGAGCGGAACCTCGACGCAGGTGCCCGGCCTGGAGACCCTGCCGTCCAACGCGCTCGTACGCCCCGTCGGCGCCGGCGGAGACCTGCTCGCCATCTCACCGAGCCCGGCCCGGGGCACCGGCTGGTACACCCTGCTCGATCCGCACACCGGTGAGCGCCGGGAGGCGCACGTCCCGAACGGCTACGCGTTCCGGGGGACCCTCGCGGGCAAGGTGCTGGCGCTGCGGAACGCGACCAGCGTCCGCTACTCCGGTCTGCTCCTCGACACCGGCACCGATCCCGCGGAGCCGCTGCCCATCACCGGCCTGCCCGAGAGCGCCGAGATGCGCGGCCTCGCCCTACAGCAGAGCGCCAGGGACGACCGAGGCGCGGTGATCGCCTACCGGCACGGCGACGAGTACCGCTACGGCCTGCTGGACGCCGGGACCGCCGTGATCACCCCTCTCCCGGAGGCGATGAGCGGCCAGGGCCTGCGCATCCTGCTGAACGCCGACCGCATCACCTGGTGGAAGCAGGGCTTCACCGGACTGCGCTGGCTGCCCCGAGGTGACGTGTCCTCCGAGGTACGGGAGTTCCCGCTGCCCGACGGCGCGACCCCCGTGGCCCTCCTCGGCGACACCCTCCTGACCTCGGACACCCCGTCCGCCCGGCGACTGACGTCCCGGCCGCTCGACGGCGGGGAGCCGAGCACCCTGCTCAACCACATCGCGCCCGTGTCGGTCTTCCCACCACAGACGACGGACGGGAGCGCCCTGTTCGTCGGCGGCTCCGGCACCGGCGACTGGGCGGTGCACCGTTTCGCCGCCGGCCCCGACGGGTCGCCGGCTCACGAGGTCGTCCAGCCGCTGCCCAAGGTGGTCGCCAAGGTCCTGGGACTGAACCTGTACCGGGGCACCCTGAACCGGGTGGACAGCTTGGACGGCAGGCTCTCCCTCCACCAGCAGGACGTCGGTATCGGCCCGGTCCCCGTCGCGGGAGCGCCCAAGCGCCCCACGGGCATGCCCTCTTCCACCGTGCGCTGTGCGACGGGTGAGGACTGCGTGCGGATCGTCGAGGGCAACTGGTACGGCTTGTCCTTCCTGTCCGAGGCAGCGGGGCGGACCTCCCTGGAGACCCGGCTGGACGCCTTCACGTCGCACGTGCAGATGCCGTTGCCCGGCAGCGGCGGCGAGGTCAGGGACGCGTCGCAGTCGTACGTGGTGGTGGACGGCGGGTCGCCGAGAACCCAGTACCTGCTTGACCCGGGCCGCAGCAAGGTCATCCGCAGCCGCCCGGTGCAGGCCGCGGCGCTCTGGTACTCCACCCTGTGGAGCGCGGCCCCCAAGAGCCCCGGCACGCTGACCGCCGAGCAGCTGACCGAGGACGCGGCCACTCCCGGCAAACCCGTCCGCACCGTGCGGACCGGTGCCGCCTGCGTGCCCACCGAACTACAGGCGACGGCTCGTTGGCTCTACTGGTCCTGCGGTGCCGGCAAGCAGGCCGGGGTGTACGACCTGACGGCCAACCGCGGCTTCGCCGTGCCGTCGGGCTCCGCCATGCTCGGTGACGGCTACGTGGTCCGGCACGACCGGGACGCGGGCGAGCTCAAGCTGACGGACTTCCACACCGGCAGCCCGCTCGCGGAGCGCTCCATAGCCACCCTCCCTGCCGGAACACTCGCGGACAACCGCAGGATCACGTGGACCGTGGACAAGTACGGCGGCCACATCGCCTACGTGGACGCCGATCGCCGCGTGCACGTGAGCGCGGACGGGGTACCGGACTCCGCTCCGGTGATGGGCGAGGCGTACACCTCCGGGAGCGTCGCGCCGAGGAACACGGGACCGAACTACTCGCCCTGGACGGCCTCGTTGCTGCCGAGCCGCCCCGTGGACTCCTGGCAACTGGACATCGTCCAGAAGACGAACGGGCGCCGGGTGGCCGCGATGAGCGGTGGGGCCGAACGCGGCCTCAACGGCATCGAGGTCTCGTGGAACGGCCGGGAACCGAACGGCGCTCCCGCCCCCAGCGGCCTCTACACCTGGCAGCTGACCGCGAGGTTCAACGGTGGAACCGTGCCGGTACGGGTGGGAAGCGGCGGCCTGGACGTGATGTGCGGCGCCCTGCCGACCCATGTGTACGACTGCGACGGGTTCCCGGACATGGTGGCGGTCCGCAAGGACGGCCAGACCGATTCATGGGAGGGCCATCCCAAGGGGTACTTCTACAACCGCAGCCACACCGCGAACTGGCCGGCCTCCTCCACCCTGGTGCCGGCCGGAGACCTCAACGGCGACGGGCACGCGGACATGCTGGTCCGCAACTCCGCCGGCGAACTGCGTGCGTACTGGGGCTTCGGGCAGGTGTACTTCGCCCCGGACACCAACAAGTCCACCGTCATCGGCAAGGGCTGGAACAAGTACGACCTGCTGACGTCGTCCGGTGACCTCAACCGTGACGGCCGGTCCGACCTGCTGACCCGTGACCGGTCCGGAGCCCTGTGGTTCCACGCCGGCACCGGCAAGGGCACGTTCAAGTCCCCGGTGCGCATCGGCACAGGGCTGTCCGGTTACACGGCGCTGGTGGGCGTGGGTGACCTCAACGGCGATGGAACCGGAGACCTCCTCGGCCGGGACAAGACCGGGAACCTCTACCGCTGGTACGGCAACGGAAAGGGCGGCATCGGGGGGCGCGTGAAGATCGCCTCGGGCTTCAACGCCTACAACGCCCTGGTCGGTGCCGGCGACCTGACTCAGGACGGACGCAACGACCTCGTCACCCGCGACACCGCGGGCAACCTGTACCGCTGGGCAGGCAACGGCAAGGGCGGCTTCGCCGCACGCGTGAAGATCGGCAGCGGCTGGGGGGTCTACAAGGCGCTGTACTGACGGTCCAGAACAGCAACCAGGGGGTGCCCGCAGGTCTGGGGCACCCCCCTTCACATGGCGCCGGGAAGCCGTCGAGGCGCTGAGGTAAAAGCAAAGGGCCCCGGATTGCTCCGGGGCCCTTTGATCGTGTGCACTCGGCAGGATTCGAACCTGCAACCTTCTGATCCGTAGCTCTACAGAGATCGGTCAACGAGGGTCATGCAGGTCGCCGTTCGGCCCCTCAGGGTGGCAGTTGGTCATGGTCGGTTGCTGTACTTCGCTGCTGTACAGCAGCGCGGCTGTCCGTCTGCCAGTAGCAGCGCTGAGGAGCGCGTAACAGACCGCAGGCACCCCCGATGTGGCCCGTCTGGACCTCAGCCAACGAAAGTCAGCCACGGCGACGGGCTCGCTGGTCGACCACGCACGCGTATGCCTCGGGGCCCCGCCGGCCTCAACCACGTTGCCATGCCGTCGACCCGAGCAAGCTGCGCCAGCGGAGGCGCGGTGGTAAGACCTTGGGTGAGGACTTCTTCGTCCCGAAGCAACTTGGGTGGGGGCGCTGCCTTGACGGGTGAGCCGCTGAACTGGACTGACAGTCCGTAGGCGTCCGTTCTCGTCCGCTGCTGTCCGCCGTAGTTGTCAGGTTAGTTAGACACTCACGTGGGGCTGGGGGCAACTGTGGGCTTGCTTGGTGGCTGCCGCTATGGGTTCCCCATGACGAGCGCGCCAGCCATGCTTCCGCTCGAGGCTGCTGGCATCTATTGCACCTTCCGGTCGAGGCAGAGATGCTGGTTTAACCTCGCGCTTTCGCGAGTGGGTCTGTCCGGGTCTTGATCAAATAAATGGAGAGCGCTGCTGACCTGCAACGATGGGACTTGTCGAGGGTCCTGTCAGCTGCAAGGAAAGAAGCACTCTCCAGGTGAAGAAGAGTAGCGGGTCGTACTCGCGTGTCCGTGTCCGTGTCGAGGGCGGGGGCCGTGGGGTGGTCTCGCAGGCCGGGTCGGTGCTGCTGGTCGAGACGGTCCGCAAGTCCGGCCTGGACGCGGCGATATCGGCGGGACTCACGCCGTGGCGCAAGCCGCGGGCCGTGCACGATCCGGGCAAGGTCCTGCTGGATGTGGCCCTGGCCGTCGCACTCGGCGGCGACTGCCTGGCCGACGTCGGCATGCTGCGGGCCGAGCCGGGCGTGTTCGGCCCGGTGGCTTCCGATCCGACGGTCTCCCGGCTGATCGACACCCTCGCCGCCTCGGGCGAGAAGGCGCTGACCGCGATCCGCGCCGCACGTTCCGAAGTCCGCGAAAGAGTCTGGGAGTTGGCCGGCGAGCAGGCTCCGGATGCCGGCGGGCAGGTGACCGTGGACCTGGACGGGGTCCTGGTCGTCGCGCACTCCGACAAGCAGGACGCCGCCCCGACCTGGAAGAAGACCTACGGCCACCACCCGCTCATGGGGTTCGTCGACCACGGCCCCGGCGGAACCGGAGAACCCGTCGCGGCTCTCCTGCGCCCAGGCAACGCAGGCTCGAACACGGCAGCTGACCACATCACCGCCACCCGCCTCGCCCTCGCTCAACTGCCGGGGAAGTACCGGCGCGGGCGGCGGACGCTGATCCGCTGCGACTCCGCGGGCGGCACCCACGAGTTCGTGGCCTGGCTCGCCCGGCGCGGACGGTGGCTG
>NZ_LIRL01000278.1 GCF_001419795.1 Streptomyces niveiscabiei | reverse complement strand
GTACCCGTCGGCGCCCCACGCCAACCATCCCGCCGGCACACAGGGCATACAGGACGCCCAAAACGCCCTCCGCCTAGCCACAGCCCTCCGCTTCCACTGGTGCGCCGACGGTTTCCTCAGCGAGGGCCGCCGCCAGTTCGACCGTCTCCTCGCGGCGGCCCCCGAACCCACCCCCGCCCGGGCCGGTGCGCTGTGGGCCGCCGCCTGGGTGGCGATCCTGCAAGGAGATTTCGCGACGGCCGACCGCCGGCTGGACGAGGCCGAGGAACTCGGCGAACGGCTGGGCGACCCGTCCGTCCGGCCGTACGTCCTCGGCTACCGCGGCGCGTCGGCGGCCTTCCAGGGGCGGATGGCACAGGCCGCGCCCCTGTACGAGGCGGCGCTGGCCGCCCACGCTGCGGCGGGCGACGGACCGCAGGCCCTGCTCTGGCTGTTCCAACTCGTGATCGCGCAGGTCTGCCTCGGCAACCCGCGCGCGGCGGAGGAGTCCGGCAGGCACGCGGCGCGGCTCGCGGAAGCTTCCGGGGAGCGGCTGTACGGGGCGTACGCGCAGTGGGCGCTGGGCTACGTCCTCTGGACACGCGGCGACCTGGAGGAGGGTACGGCCCTGACGCGGGCCGCGCTGGAGACCCTCCGCGGCTTCAACGACCACGCCGGGACCGCGGTCGCCCTCCAGGTGTTCACCTGGATCACCGCGTCCCGGGGCGACCACGAGCAGGCGGCGCGGCTGCTGGGCGCCGTACGCGCCCTGACCCGGGACATCGACGACGGCCCCGTCACCGAACTCGGCGGGCACCGGGCGCGCTGCGAGGACGCGGTCGCCTCCGCGCTGGGCGCGGCCGGGTATGAGAGGGCCCTCGCGGAGGGCGCCGGGTACGACAGTCCGGCCCGGGCGATCGCCCTCGCGCTGGACGACACGGGGCGGGACGCCTTGAGCCGGAGGGGGTTGGACGCCATCGCGCCGGGCCCGCTGAGCCGGACAGAGCGGCACCCACTGAGCCGCCAGGAGCGGGACGCCCCCACGCCGAGCCCCCTCAGCCGCAGAGAGCGGGAAGTCGCCGCGCTCGTGGCCCAGGGCATGACCAACCGCCAGGTCGCTGCCGCGCTCAGCCTGTCACCGCGTACCGTCGACCGCCACGTCGAGAACATCAGGGCCAGACTCGGCTTCACGTGCCGCGCGCAGATCGCGGCCTGGTGGGCCGAGAGCCCGGCGCGGGCCGGTACGGCCACCTCGTCACCGTAGAGAACCAGCCCAGCCAACGGGTCACGACCGGCGAGGCGGGGCCGGGACGCGCCGTACGCGTTCGCCGCACCACCCAGTCCCGGGAACTAGGTGACACGGCACATGAGCCGGGCCGTACCCCGCGCCCATCATCGGGTCCACGCCCACAAGGAAACGGTCGGTCCTCCTGGCAGGCCAGCTCCTCGCGGTGTCCCCGAGCCACCCGGCCTCAGGGATCACCGGAATCCTCCTCACGATCCTGAACGACGGCGCGGGGCAGGGCAGCGCCGACCACGACATCATCGGCCAGGACAGCGACAGCCCCGGGCTGCTCCTGCTCCTCGACGCCGCCCCCTGACCGTCTCGCCCGGGCGCGCGAACGCATCGCGGCAGCAGGGTATCCACCGCGTCCGGCGAGTGACTTGTAGCGGCGTTCGAGGAGGCCGGCGTCGCCGGGGCGAATGTCGCGGCGGCGGTGACGGGTAGGGCCGGCGTCGGTCCGGCCCAGGCCCACGACCCTGCTTCAACTCCCGGTAGCCGCGCTCGACGCGCCGACTCTCCGGCGGGCGACCTACTCGCCCGCCCAAGCTCGCCTACCTCTCGGTCCTTCTCCACCGAGCCGGGGACAACCTCGGGCCAGCATCCCCTCGGCCCGACTCCGGCCCGAAACAATGGAATCGATGCACACAACAAAAAGGCCCAGGTCGCTAAACCTGAGCCATCTCAAAAAAGCGGGTGACGAGAATCGAACTCGCGCTCTCAGCTTGGGAAGCTGAGATCAGCTGAGGTCCGTTCGGTGCTGACCTGGGCAAACAGCAGGCGGCGGCCACGTCGGGCGGGACTGAGTTTCCCGTGATTCCCCGCTGTTCCCCGCTCGATCTGGTGCGCTTGTGGTGCGGTTGAGCAGCAGCCCACGGTGGGCGCCCGGAATTGGTGAGTGTTCGGGGCGCGGTTGTCGGCACCCTGGGGTCATGAGTCGTTGGAAGCTTTACGACAACTGGTACACCGATCTGGCCGGCCTCTCTGCCGAGCAACTCCGCGAGCGCAGGGCCTTCGCCGCTCAGCGTGTTGCGGGTGCCGTGGCGCGTGGCATGGGCCGCAACCCTAAGGCCGCGCGGGAGTGGCGGGAGAGGCTTCGCGCTGTCGATGACGAACTCTTGCGGCGAGGCATCCAGGGAGCGTAGCCATCGTGGGAGCCGTCTGAGCCTGAACCGACGACAGTCAGCCACGATGGAGGGTTCGCCGCCTGATCAGGCGCGCGCGTGCCTCGCTGCACCCCCACCGGACTCAGCCACGCTACCGGCTTGTACTGTCGCTCTAACCTCGTGCTTTCGCGAGTGGGTCTGTCCGGGTCTTGATCAAATAAATGGAGAGTGCTGCTGACCTGCAACGATGGGACTTGTCGAGGGTCCTGTCAGCTGCAAGGAAAGAAGCACTCTCCAGGTGAAGAAGAGTAGCGGGTCGTACTCGCGTGTCCGTGTCGAGGGCGGGGGCCGTGGGGTGGTCTCGCAGGCCGGGTCGGTGCTGCTGGTCGAGACGGTCCGCAAGTCCGGCCTGGATGCGGCGATATCGGCGGGACTCACGCCGTGGCGCAAGCCGCGGGCCGTGCACGATCCGGGCAAGGTCCTGCTGGATGTGGCCCTGGCCGTCGCACTCGGCGGCGACTGCCTGGCCGACGTCGGCATGCTGCGGGCCGAACCGGGCGTGTTCGGCCCGGTGGCTTCCGATCCGACGGTCTCCCGGCTGATCGACACCCTCGCCGCCTCGGGCGAGAAGGCACTGACCGCGATCCGCGCCGCACGTTCCGAAGTCCGCGAAAGAGTCTGGGAGTTGGCCGGCGAGCAGGCTCCGGATGCCGGCGGGCAGGTGACCGTGGACCTGGACGGGGTCCTGGTCGTCGCGCACTCGGACAAGCAGGACGCCGCCCCGACCTGGAAGAAGACCTACGGCCACCACCCGATCATGGGGTTCGTCGACCACGGCCCCGGCGGGACCGGAGAACCCGTCGCGGCTCTCCTGCGCCCGGGCAACGCAGGCTCGAACACGGCAGCCGACCACATCACCGCCACCCGCCTCGCCCTCGCTCAACTGCCGGGGAAGTACCGGCGCGGGCGGCGGACCCTGATCCGCACCGATTCCGCGGGCGGCACCCACGAGTTCGTGGCCTGGCTGGCCCGGCGCGGACGGTGGCTG
>NZ_LIRL01000277.1 GCF_001419795.1 Streptomyces niveiscabiei | reverse complement strand
GTTCCCCGCGCCCCTTAGGTGGGTGGGGGTGATGGTGCTTTGTCGGGTGCGGTTCGGTGTGGGCGGCGCGGCTTGGCGTGCGCGGTGTGGGCCTGCCCCACCTTGCCGTCCACGCCGGGCTTCGCCGCCGTCCCGTCCAGCTTCACGACGCGAACAGCCTTCCCCGTCGCTCCGCGTGTGCCTCCGCGCCCAGTTCCAGCAACGGTGCCGAAGCTGCGGGCAGCTCCGGTGGGGTTGACGTTCCCGCTGTCACCGCCGTGTCCACGACTCGGTCCATCTCCGGCGTCAGGCGAGCCAGAACGCCGGTCGCCTGGAAGGGGTCGAGGCTCAGGAGGCGGACCACGGCTGTCGCCGGGCCGCTGACGCTCTCGTACACCGAGCAGTACGCGGCGTCCCGGGGGCTCAGACCGGCAGCGCGTGCGGTCACCCCCAACACCACTGGCTGGTGCGCCCCTTTGGGGAACTCCCGTGCCAGCGCGTCGAGTTCGGGGCTCGGCCAGGTCGCCCGCGCGGCCCGCATCAACTGCCGCCCCAGCTTGCGGGCGGCAACCCGCAGCGCCGGTGAGGGAGTTCGCGCGTCCGCCTCCGCGTCCAGCCACACCGGGTCGGCACCGGCAGCGGCGGCCGAGGCCAACGCCGCCGACACGAGCCCCGCCGTATGCAACCGCCCCCGGCAGAACGCCTCCAGGCTCTCGACGCCGGTGATCCGCCCGCCCCGCACCGCCTCTTCGGCCCCGCCGGAGTGCGCATGCCCCCCGGCGGGAAAACGCCCGTCGGCCAGAACGAGCAACGCCGCGCCGGACATCAGAAGCCCGCCATCGCGGAACCCGCCGATTCCGAGCCCGCCTGCTCGGGGCCCGCCAGCCCAGGACCAGTCGGCGCGGAACCTGCCATCGCGGAGCCCGCAGTAATCTCCGAACCCGCCATCCCGGAACCTCTCCCTCTCAGAGTCCGCCGTCTCACGTCCTCGTCCTCCCAGCCCTCTCCCGGCCCTCTCACAGCCCCGTCAGAACAGGAAGTACCGCTGTGCCATGGGCAGTTCGGCGGCCGGTGTCGCCTCCACCAGTTCGCCGTCGATGTGGACGGCGAAGCTATCGGGGTCGACGCGGACGTCAGGGCGGGCGGCGTTCTCGCGCATGTCGGCCTTCGTGACGCCGCGGGTGGAGTCGATGGCGACGAACCGCTTGCCGAGCTGGAGGCGTTCGGGGAGGCCGTCGTCGATGGCCAGTTGGGCGACGAAGTTGAAGGAGTTGGCGGCGGGGGCGCGGCCGATGGCGCCGTACATGGGGCGGGGCAGGATCGGCTGGGGCGTCGGGATGGACGCGTTGGCGTCGCCCATCTGCGCGTAGGCGATCTGCCCGCCCTTGACGACGAGTTGGGGCTTCACGCCGAAGAACGCCGGGTCCCACAGCACGAGGTCGGCCAGCTTGCCCGTCTCGACGGAACCCACCTCGCGGGAGAGGCCCTGCGCGATCGCCGGGTTGATCGTGTACTTGGCGACGTACCGCCGTACCCGGTGGTTGTCGGCGCGGCCGTCGCCCGGCAGAGATCCTCGGCGTCGCTTCATCACGTGCGCCGTCTGCCAGGTCCGGAGGACGACCTCGCCGACCCGGCCCATGGCCTGCGCGTCGGAGGAGATGATCGAGATCGCGCCGAGGTCGTGGAGGATGTCCTCCGCGCCGATGGTGGACGGCCGGATGCGGGACTCGGCGAAGGCGAGGTCCTCGGGGACGGCCGGGTTGAGGTGGTGGCAGACCATCAGCATGTCGAGGTGTTCCTCGGCGGTGTTGACGGTGTAGGGCCGGGTCGGGTTGGTGGACGAGGGCAGGACGTTCGGCTGGGAGACGACGGTCATGATGTCGGGCGCGTGCCCGCCCCCCGCGCCCTCGGTGTGGTACGCGTGGATGCCGCGCCCCCCGATCGCGGCGAGGGTGTCGGCGACGAACCCGGCCTCGTTCAGCGTGTCGGTGTGGATGGCGACCTGGATGCCGGTCTGCTCGGCGACGGTGAGGGACGCGTCGATGACGGCCGGGGTGGACCCCCAGTCCTCGTGGAGCTTCAGCCCGAGCGCGCCGCCGCGGATCTGGGAGAGCATCGCGTCGTGCGAGACGGTGTTGCCCTTGCCGAGGAACCCGATGTTGAGCGGGTACTGCTCCATCGCCTCCAGCATCCGGGCGAGGTGCCAGGGCCCGGGCGTAACGGTCGTCGCCTTGGACCCCTCCGCGGGCCCGGTGCCGCCGCCGACGAGGGTGGTGACGCCGGAGGCGAGCGCCTCGTCGGCGATCTGCGGGCAGATGAAGTGGACGTGCGCGTCGATCGCGCCGGCCGTGACGATCCGCCCGTTGCCCGCGATGACCTCGGTCTCGGGCCCGATGACGAGGTCGGGGTGGACGCCGTCCATGGTGTCGGGGTTGCCCGCCTTGCCGATGCCGGTGATCCGCCCGTCGCGGATGCCGATGTCGGCCTTGACGATCCCCCAGTGGTCGACGATGACGGCGCCCGTGATGACGGTGTCCGGCGTGCCGTCTGCGCGCGTAGCACGCGCCTGCCCCATGGACTCGCGGATGACCTTGCCGCCCCCGAACACGGCCTCGTCACCGGCGAGTTCGGGCCCCCCGCAGCGGTCCTCCTCGATCTCGATCAGCAGGTCGGTGTCCGCGAGGCGGATGCGGTCGCCGGTCGTCGGGCCGAACAGGTCGGCGTACGCGGCGCGCGAGATCTCAGGCATCGAGGGCCCCTCCGGTCTCCCCGCGCAGCCCCGGCACGATCCGGGCGCCGGCCAGCGGGACGAGTTCGACGTCGACGGGGATCCCCGGTTCGAAGCGTACGGCCGTCCCGGCGGCGACGTTGAGCCGCTTGCCGTGCGCCGCGGCGCGGTCGAACTCCAGGCCGGGGTTGGCCTCGGCGAAGTGGTAGTGGGAGCCGACCTGCACGGGGCGGTCGGCGGCGTTGAGGACGGTCAGCCGGGTGACCTCGCGGCCCGCGTTGTACACGATCGGGCCGTCCTCGAACAGGATCTCTCCGGGAATCATCGGCGGCCTCAGACGATCGGGTCGTGGACGGTGACGAGCTTCGTGCCGTCCGGGAAGGTCGCCTCGACCTGGACGTCGTGGATCATCTCCGGGATGCCCTCCATGACGTCGTCGCGGGTGAGCAGCTTCCGGCCGGACGCCATGAGTTCGGCCACCGTACGGCCGTCGCGGGCGCCTTCGAGGATGTGCGAGGTGATCAGCGCGACCGCCTCGGGGTGGTTGAGCTTGAGGCCGCGCGCGCGGCGCTTCTCGGCGACGTCGGCCGCCACATGGATCAGCAGCCTCTCCTGCTCGTGCGGGGTCAGTTGCACGTCCCACCTCACCTCCTCACGCCGGACCGTGCGGGGTCCGGCGTGAGGAGGTGAG
>NZ_LIRL01000276.1 GCF_001419795.1 Streptomyces niveiscabiei | reverse complement strand
CGGTGCGGGCGACGGCCGCGGCGACGTCGTCCGAGGCGATCGGCTGGATGCCCACGGGGGCCAGCCGGACGGTGTCGCCGTCGGTCGCCTCGCCCGCGATGGCGTTGACGAACTCGAAGAACTGGGTCGCGTGGACGATCGAGTACGGCGTGCCCGACTCCCTGATCAGCTCCTCCTGCGCCTGCTTGGCGCGGAAGTAGCCGCTCTCCTGGAGCCGCTCGGTGCCGACGACGGACAGGGCGACGTGGTGGGTGACCCCGGCCTCGGTCTCCGCCTTGAGGAGGTTGGCGGTGGAGGTGCGGAAGAAGTCCAGCACGGCCCGGTCCTCGAACGAGGGCGAGTTCGACACGTCGACCACGACCGAGGCGCCCTTGAGCGCCTCGGCCAGACCCTGCCCGGTCAGCGTGTCCACGCCCGTGCCCGGCGAGGCGGCGAGCGCCTCGTGCCCGTGCTCGCCGAGCCACGCGACCACCTTCGAGCCGATGAGCCCGGTGCCACCGATCACGACGATCTTCATGACGGTTTCCTCTCGGAGAAGTGTCGGGAGAAGTTCTCGCACAGGAGTGACCGGGCAGCGGGCCGGAGTGTGACAGCTACAGCGACGCCAGGTACGGCGCCAGCTTCTCCGGGCTCATCACCCACAGAATCCGCTCCACGCCGAGCGCGGACACGTCGACGCACAGCAGCACCCTCACGGACCCGCCCTCCGACACGAGCGCCGCCGGGCGGCCGTTGGCCTCCACCCACCGGACCTCCGTACCCGGCCAGAACCGCGGCGCGAACGCGGCCAGGTACCGGGAGACGTGCACGATCCCGACGACCGGGATACGCGACGCGCCGCGCATGCCGTTGCCGTCGGTGTAACTGACCACGTCCTGCGTCAGCACCTCCTCCAGTACCGCCAGATCACCGGCCCGGGCCGCCGCGAGGAACACCTCAAGGAGGCGCCGGTGCTCGGCCGGCCCGACGGGTTCCCTGCGTTCGGCGGCCAGGTGCCTGCGGGCCCGCGTCACGAGCTGGCGCGCGTTCGCCTCACTGGTCTCCAGGATCTCCGAGACCCGCCGGTACGGATACTCGAACGCCTCCCGCAGCACATAGGCGGCCCGCTCCACGGGGTTCAGCTTCTCCAGCAGGAACAGCACCGCGAGATCCAGCGCCTCCGCCCGCTCCGCCCCGACCTGCGGATCGGCGCCCGTGTTCACCGGCTCCGGCAGCCAGGTCCCGACGTACGTCTCACGCCGTACCCGCGCGGACTGGGCGACGTTGATGGCGAGCCGGGTCGTCACCGTGGTCAGGAACGCGGCCGGCTCCTCGACCTCCGACCGCTCCACCCCCTGCCACCGCACCCACGCCTCCTGCACGACGTCCTCCGCCTCCGCCGCGCTCCCCAGCACCCGGTAAGCGATCCCGAACAACCGCCCCCGCACCGCGACGAACTCCTTCGCCGCCACATCCAGATCGTCCCCGACACCCATACGAGCCCCTCCTGCCCCGACCGAACGGACACCAGCGTGCCACGCTGTGCCCGGCGACCAGGACCGTCACCGCCCCCGCACCGGCGACGTGCGGGTCACATGTACTGGAAGTACCGGTCCCACCAGGCGAGCGGAAGCTCCCCCTCGTCCTCCTCTTCGTCCTCCCCGCCCCCGGGCAGCTCGCCGTCCTCCAGACGCGTAGGGCCGTCGTACGGCTCCAGCAGCAGCCCGGCCGGTACGTACACGCAGCCGAGTTCCGCGCAGACCCCGTCGAGCCAGGTCACGAACGACTCGTCCAGGCCCTCTTCGCAGCCCGGTACGCCCAGGTCACGGCCGGTTCCGGCGGTGACGAAGGGGCCGAAGTTGCTCATCAGCACCCACAGGGGCCGGTCCGGCGCGGGGACCGTGACCTCTCCGTAGTAGCTCGCGTCCTGGGTCATACCGGCGAGCACGGACGGGCCGAACCGCTCCTTCATCGCCGCGCCGAGCCCCGCGAAACGCCGCCGGGCGGCCGGCAGGTCGTACCCCGGGGGAAGTTCCAGATGGTCGGGGTCGTCCAGCTCGCGCAGGAGGGCGCGGAGGTGGTCGGGGGAGTGCATGGCGGGTCCTTGTCGTCAGGGGGAGGGGCGGCGGGCCGGGAGTTCCGGCCCGCCGCCCCGGTCGGATCAGCGGGGTCCGGTCACGTCCGCGGACACGTGGCCGAGGCCGACGGGTACGCGGTGATGACGCGGTACTTCTTGCTCTTGTACCGGGTCACGATGCACAGGAACTTCTCCCCGCCCTCGCCGATGGCCTCGGCGTACTCGGCGGCGAAGACCTTGTTGCCGGCGCTGACCTGCGGCGTCTGGCCCTTGACCCGCTCCCACGCGTCGTCGATCATCGCCAGCACCTCGTCCTGCCCCTTCTTGACGAAGACGCCGTGCAACGGCTTGTCGGGGTTGGGGCGGGTGTGCTCCATGATGTGGTCGATCCGGTGCGAGCTGCCCTGCGGCATGTAGACCAGGCCGCCCGGCGACTGGAAGATGTCCCGGCCCAGGTTCTGGAAGTTCGTCGGGCAGGCCGTGCCCGCCGCGAGCGAGATCCGCGCCAACGGCCGGACGCACACCGGGAACTGCGGCGTCTTGCCGAACAGCCGGCGGAAGAAGTCGTCCGCCTTGGTCAGCCACTTGCCGCCCTTGACCCCGGCCGCGCCCCACCCGGCGAACGGCACCATGCCGGCGCAGGACAGGCCCGCGTCGATCGCGTTGCCCTCACCGGCGTACCACAGGCAGTTGGCGCCGTCGGCGGCCTCGCCGAAGCCGGGGATCAGACCGAGGACGTCGAGGGTGAAGTGGCCGCCCTCGGAGAGGACCTGACCCCAGTCGATGTCCTCCAGTTCGGCCATGTACGCGGCGAACTCCTCGTCCTCCGCGAGCAGTCCGAACTCCTCCGCCTCGGCCGCGGCCTCGGCGAAGTGCTGCCGGATCTCCTCCTGGAGCTTGCGGAACGCGACCTCGCCGGCCTGCGTCGCCGCCTTGCTCGCCGCGGCGGCGTCCTCACCGGCCGCGATCTTCGACGCGTACGCGGCGTCGGCCGCCGCCCACGCGTCGCTCGCCGAGACCTGCGCGGCGGCGGCCGAGGAGCGGGCCTGGCCCGCCGACACGTCGGCGCGCACCACGGCGGCCTTCGCGTCGGCCTCGGCGGCCCGCGCCGTCCGCGCGGACACCGCCGCCTCGGCCGCGGACTTCTCCGCCGCGTCGGCGTGCGCGTCCGCCTGCCGGGCGTACTCGCCGGCCTCGGCGGCCGACTCCTTGGCCTGCTGCTCGTACCGGGCCGCGTCCTCGGCGGCCTTGCGGGCCTCGGCCGCCACCTTCGCGGCGAGCAGGGCGTTCTCCTGAGCCGTCGCGGCCACCCGCGCCGCCCCGGCGATCATGCCCTGGAGCCGGGACACGTGGGTCGCGGTCAGCCGGTCCTTGCGCACCGCCCGGTACTGGTCGACCTCGACGAACCGGTGCAGCACCTCCGGCGGACCGGCCAGCGCGACGTCGGCGGCGGCCTTCAGCTCGGGGCCGCCCGCGCTGTACAGCTGTACGGCGCGCACCCGCTCGTCGATGGTGCGGGCCGTGTAGTACCCGGTGTGGACGAACTCCCGCATCGCGTCCGTCGAAGCGGAGTCCAGAGCGGCCTGCCCCGCCTTCTTCACCCCAGGACCTGCGCCGGTGATCAGCTGCGTGATCCGGATCCGGTAGTCGTCCCGGGCCGCCTGGTGCTGGCCGGTCGCGATGAACGCGCTGATCCGCGCCGCGTCACCGTTCAGGGCCGTCTTCGCGGCCGTGCGGACCGCCGCGTACTCCGACTCCCAGGCCAGGTTGACGGTGCGCGCGTACTCGTCGCGCCGTACGGCCTCCGGCAGCCCGGTCCTGACGTACTCGACGACCAGCGCGTCCGAACCGGCGAGCGCCGCCTCGGCGGTGGTGACGCTCCAGGGCCCGCGCGTCTGCGCGATGTGCAGCGCGACCTTGCGGGCCTTGCCGGCGATCAGCGTCAGGTCGGCGCCCGGCGCGGTGACCTCCTCCGCAAGGGACCGCGCCTCCTCGTCGGCCGCCCGCGCTGCGGTCGCCGCCTGCTGCTCACGCGCCTTGCGCTCGGTGTCGGCGCGCTTGAGCGCCTTGGCCTGCTCGACGTCGGCGTAGCGGCGGTCGGCCAGCTCCGCCGCCTCGACCTCGCGGGCGACGTCGTAGGTGGCCTTGGCCTCGACGACGGCCGCGCTCGCCGCGTCGGCCGCCTTCTTCGCCTCGGCCGCGTGCTTGGTCGACTCGGTCGCGGCCGTGGCGGCGTCACCGGCGTGGTCGGCGGCCTCCTCGGCGGCCTTGCCGGCGTTGCGGGCGTGCACCGCAGCCGAGTTGGCGGCGTCCCGGGCCGCGCGGGCGGCCTTGCCGGCCTTCGCCGCGAGCGCCACGGCACGGTTGGCCGCGCGGGTCGCCTCGGCCGCCTGGCGCCGCGCCTCGGCCGCCGCCGCGCTCGCCCGCTGGGCCTGCGCGCTGGAGACGTTGGCGTGACCGCTGGCCGCCTGCGCCGCCGCAGCGGCCAGGTCGGCGTTGGTGTCGGCGCTGGCGGCGGCCAGCGCCGCCTTCCCGGACTCGTCGGCGGCGATCGCCGCCTGGTCGGCGGCCTTCGCGGCGGTCTCCGCGCCCTTGGCCGCCGCGTACGCGCCCTCGGCGGCCTTGCGGGCGGCCGACGCCTTGGTGGCGTCGGTGGCCGCGTCGGCGGCGGCACTGCGCGCGCTCGCGGCCGACTGGGCGGCGGCGGACGCGGCGGACGCGGCCTGGGCGGCGGCGTTGGCCGCGATCCGGGCCGAGGTGTTCGCCGCCCGGGACGCGCTGATCGCCTCCTGCGCGGCCTTCGCGGCACCGTTCGCGGCGTCGGCGGCGCGGCCCGCCGCGTTGGACGCCTTGGTCGCGTCCTCCTTCGCGGCGGCGGTCTCGGCGGCGGCCTTCTGCGCCGCCTCCTTGGCGAGCTTCGTCGCCGCGATGGCCCGCGCGGAGGCCTCCTTCGCCGCCTCGGTCTCCACCTTCGCGAGCCGGCCGGACTCCTCGACCAGCTTCACCAGGTCCTCGATCGTGGCCAGCTCCTGGTCACGGGAGAGCGCGATGTACCGCCCCACCTCCAGGAACTCGGTCACGTCCTCCGGCGTCCCGTCGAGCGCGACCTGCGCGGCCTCCCGCGTCGCGGGTCCGCCGGCGGACAGGATCTGCACGACCTCCACCCGCTCGTCGTTGCGGCGGGCGTCGTACTGCTCGTCGCTGATGAACCGCTGTACGTCCTCGGCGCTGCCCTCCAGAGCGGCCTGGCCCGCGCTCTTCACCTCGGGGCCGCCCGCGCTGATGATCTGCGTGGCGCGCACCCGTTGGTCCTGCTCCAGCGGCGCCCGCCAGCCCGACGCGATGAACGCGTCGAGGTCGGCGGGTGTCCCGGCCAGGGCGCGTTCGGCGGCCTCCCGGACGCCCCGGCCGCCCGCCGAGAAGATCTGCACGGTGGCCACGCGGTCGTCGGACAGCTCGGCGACGGCCCGCTCGCTGTCGAGGAACGCGCGCACCTGGGCGTCCGAGCCCAGCAGCGCGGCCTCAGCGGCGGCCCTGACGCCCGGCCCGCCGGTCTTCCAGGCCCGCAGTACGTCGCCCCGGGGCGTGCCGGGGATGTGGTCCGTGCCGACCGGCTCGCCGGGATCCGGCGGCACGGCCGCCTGCGCGGGCGTCGCGAGGACACCCGCGAAGAGGGCGAGGAGAAGGGCGAGACAGAGCGCTCGCGCGGAATTACGTATTCCGCGTGTTCCGTATCCGTGTGTTCTGTATCTGTGTGTCAAGACGGGGTCAAATCCTTTCTTTTCCACAGGACGTCAGGACCCCGGAGCGCCGGGGCCATCCGGAGAATACGTGCTCTCCCACCTGGATGAAGGCTTGATGACGTACGATCGTGGCCGAGATCGACACGGTCGAACACGGGGGAATCATGCCAATGGCACGTAAAGCGCGGTGGGTGGAACCGGCGTGATGCCGTATCGGAGAATTTCCCCCTGAACGGCCCGTTTTCGCGCACTCCTTTTCCCACACCGGAAGGAATCCATGGTGATTTCCCGCGCTCAGAAAATCCTCATCGCCGGCGCCGGGGTCGGCGTCGCGCTCACCGGGGGCGCCGCGCTCGCCATCGCCGCGCCCAAGGCGGCACCCGCCGCCGGGGACGAACCGCCCTACGCGGTGGAGAGCTTCGCCTACCCGGACGCGGCCCGCATCCAGGCCGAGCAGGGCATCAAGCTGGTCCGGGGCGACGGCCGCATCACCCTGGTGGCCTGCGACGACGCGGCCGACCAGATCAAGGTCCTGTCCCGGGCCGGCACCGGGGACTTCTGCTTCGCGGCGACGTCGCCCACCGGGTTCCTCACCCTCGAACTCGCCGACGTCTTCGCCGTCCAGACCGAGAGCCACCCGGTCCGCGTCGAGCTGAGCGCCGAGGGCCAGACCGAGACCGTCGACGTTCCGAAGAACGACTTCCAGGGCGTCGGCGAGGGCATCGGCAAGCCGCCGACGGTACTCCTGGAGATCCGCGTCACCGGCTGACGGGACGCCGAGGGGCGGGCGGCGTCGCAGGGGTCGCGGGCGGTGGGCGTCAGCTCTTCCGCGACCCGGCGCCGCGCCTCCTCCCCGGGGAAAGGGTGCGGACGTAGCCCGAGCCGTACACCTCGTCCACCCTCACAGTGAGCCTTTTTGCAACTAGTTGCATAATGGCGTGCGGCCCTCTACAACGGAAGGGCACACCCCCGAAGGAGGGCGCCATGAGCCTGAGTCGCTACCCGCATCTGCTGAGCCCGCTCGACCTGGGCTTCACCACGCTGCCCAACCGCGTCCTCATGGGCTCGATGCACGTCGGTCTGGAGGAGGCCGAGCGAGGCTTCGAGCGGATGGCCGCCTTCTACGCGGAACGCGCCCGAGGGGGAGTGGGGCTCATCGTCACCGGTGGCATCGCCCCCAACGACGAGGGCCGCCCGTATCCGGGAGGCGCCAAGCTCACCACCGAGGAGGAGGCGGACCGGCACCGGGGGATCACCGACGCCGTGCACGCCGAGGGCGGCCGGATCGCTCTCCAGATCCTGCACTTCGGCCGGTACGCCTACCACCCCGACCTGGTCGCCCCCAGCGCGGTCAAGGCCCCGATCAGCCCCCACACGCCCCGCGAACTCACGGCCGCCGAGGTCGAGAAGACCATCGACGACTACGTCCGCACGGCCCGCCTCGCCCGCGCGGCAGGGTACGACGGCGTCGAGATCATGGGCTCCGAGGGCTACCTCATCAACGAGTTCATCGCCGCCCCCACCAACCACCGCACCGACGCGTGGGGAGGCCCGTACGAGAACCGCATCCGGTTCCCCGTCGAGATCGTCCGGCGCGTCCGCGAGGCCGTCGGCGAGGACTTCATCCTGATCTACCGCCTCTCCATGCTCGACCTCGTCCCCGGCGGCTCCACGTTCGACGAGGTGATCACCCTCGCGAAGGCGATCGAGGCGGCCGGCGCCACCCTCATCAACACCGGCATCGGCTGGCACGAGGCCCGCATCCCGACCATCGCGACGTCGGTGCCGCGCGGCGCGTACACGTTCGTCACGAAGAAGCTCATGGGCGAGGTGGCGATCCCCCTCGTCACCACCAACCGCATCAACACCCCCGAACTCGCCGAGGAGTTGCTCGCCGACGGCGTCGCCGACATGGTCTCGATGGCCCGCCCGATGCTCGCCGACCCGGAGTTCGTGAACAAGGCGGCGGCCGGCACCCCCGAGGCCATCAACACCTGCATCGGCTGCAACCAGGCCTGCCTGGACCACACGTTCAGCGGCAAGATCACCTCCTGCCTGGTCAACCCCCGCGCCTGCCACGAGACCGAACTGACCCTGTCCCCGACCCGCCTGCGCAAACGCGTCGCGGTCGTCGGCGCAGGCCCGGCCGGACTCGCCTGCGCGGTCACGGCGGCTCAACGCGGCCACGGAGTCACCCTGTTCGACGCCGCGAACGAGATCGGCGGCCAGCTCAACGTGGCCCGCAAGGTCCCCGGCAAGCAGGAGTTCGACGAGACGATCCGCTACTACGCCCACCAGTTGACGGCCCATCAGGTCGATGTACGCCTCAACACCCGCGTAGAGGCAGGAGACTTGACCGAGTTCGACGAGATCGTCGTCGCCACCGGAGTCACCCCCCGCGTCCCCGGCATCGAGGGCGTCGACCACCCCAGCGTCCTCGGCTACCTTGACGTCCTGCGCGACGACGCTCCCGTCGGCGACCGCGTCGCCATCCTCGGCGCGGGCGGCATCGGCTTCGACGTCGCCGAACACCTCACCGACAGCGGCGACAAGGCCCACGAGAACCCGGCGACCTACTTCCGCGCCTGGGGCGTCGACCTCGACCACACCACCCCCGGCGGCCTCACCACCCCCGACCGCCCCACGCCGCCCCGCACGGTCCACCTCCTCCAGCGCAAGAACACCAAGGTCGGCGCGGGCCTCGGCAAGACCACGGGCTGGATCCACCGCACCGAACTCAAGCACCGGGGCGTCACCATGACCCCCGGCGCGACCTACGACCGCATCGACGACACCGGCCTCCACATCACGGTCGACGGCCACAGCACGGTCCTGGAGGTCGACACGGTCGTCCTGTGCACAGGACAGGAACCCCGCCGGGACCTCTACGACGCGCTGGTGGCCGCGGGCCGGACACCGCACCTGATCGGAGGCGCCGACGTCGCCGCCGAACTGGACGCGAAACGGGCCATCAAGCAGGGCACGGAGATCGCCGCCGCCCTCTGACGCTCTCCCTAGGATGACCGCATGTCACTCCCGCACGCGATCCTCACCGCCCTGCTCGAAAAACCCTCGTCAGGGCTGGAGCTGACCCGCCGGTTCGACCGGTCGATCGGATACTTCTGGTCGGCCACGCACCAGCAGATCTACCGCGAGCTGGGAAAACTGGAGGCGGAGGGCCACATCCGCACCCTCCCCTCCGCCACCCCCGCACGCGGCCAGAAGAAGTCGTACGAGGTCCTCCCCGAGGGCCGCGCCGAACTCGCCCGCTGGACCGCCGCACCCCAGGACCCCAAACCCCACCGCGACGCCACGCTCCTGCGCCTGCGGGCTGCGGCGGTCGTCGGCACGGCCGGCCTCGCAGCCGACCTGACCCGCCATCTCGCCCTCCACCAGCGCCAGTTGGCTGAGTACGAGGAGATCGAGACCCGCGACTTCCCGCCGGGAGACGACAGCGCGCAGGCCAGGCTCCAGCACCTGGTCCTGCGCGCGGGCATCGCCCTGGAGACGTTCTGGATCAGCTGGCTCACGGAAGCACTGGCAGAAGTCTCCGAAGCCGAACTCCCCGAAGCGGACGCCTGATTCAGAGCCGGTACGGCCGGCGCCGGC
>NZ_LIRL01000275.1 GCF_001419795.1 Streptomyces niveiscabiei | reverse complement strand
GTACTGCGGGGAGGGCGCCCGGAGGGGCGTCGAACCTCGGGTGTACACGGGTAGTACGGGCGGCGTAGGGGGCCTGGGCGGGGTTGTTGTGGGCGCGTGGTGGACCCGGCCGGACGGGGAGCGTCCGGCCGGGTCTCCCGGGCGAGCGGCAGCCCGGGTGGAGCGGTTCCACCATGCCGTGAGTGGGTACGGTGCACCACCGTCAGCTTGTTGCAGTGCGAGGGGCGGAGGCGGGTCGAAACGGCCGCATACCGGGGGATTTCAGGTCGCTTGACCGGGGGCGCCGTGTTGCGGAGCCGGGTGGACGCCCCGCATAGTTGCGCTGCGGAAGAGCAAACTGCGGGGGTGGGATGGACGATGACCGGGCACGGGACGGAGGATCACCCCCCGCACGGTGCCGACCGGCTGTGCGAGGCCGGTGACCGGGTCTACTCCCGCGCCGTGCGCCGTGGCCGCGTCCCGCGCGCCGACGCCGAGCCCGTACCCTGCCTCCTCGAACTCGCCCTGCTGCACCCCGATCCCGACGACATGGACTGGCTCGTCCCGACCGCGCCGCAGGAGGTCATGACACGGCTCCTGCGGGGCCTGTACGACGACGTCAGCGCGAGCCGGCGCCGGATGGGCGCGGCGGTCGCCGCCTTCGAGTGGTACGCCGGGCTCGGCGGGCCCGTCAGCGTCTCCGGCGAGGGCATGGCGCTGCGCGNNCGCGCTCGACGAGGCGACCGACGCGTGCACGACGGAGGTGCTGACCGTCCAGCCCGGCGGGATCCGGCGCGAGCACGAGCTCTCCGAGGGGCTGCACCGGGCGATGTCCCTGCGGGCGCGGGGAGTTCGGATGCGCGACCTCTACAACCACGTCGCCCGGCACGGCCAAGGGCTGTTGACCTACCTGGACTTGATGGGGGACGCCGTCGAGGCGCGGACCCTCGACGAGGTCACCGACCGGCTCATGGTGTTCGACCGGGTCGTCGCCTTCATCCCCGCGAACCCCGACCGCACGATGGCCCTCGAACTGCGCCACCCCGCCCTCATCACGTACCTCGTCACCGTCTTCGAACGCCTCTGGCGGCTCGCGATCCCGCTCGCCGCGGCCATTCCCGCGCCCGCCGTCGAGGGCGTCTCCCATCGCGAGCAGTCCATCGCCGCGTTGCTCGCCGAGGGGCATCAGGACGCGGTGATCGCCGAGCGGCTCGGGATCAGCGTCCGTACCTGCCGGGCCCATATCGCCCGGCTCTCCGAGACGCTGGGCGCGGCCAGCCGTACGCAGCTCGGGGTGCGGATCGCCCAGGTCGGGCTGGTGGGGGGCGGAGGGGCGTACGGGGCCGGAAAGGGCGTCACTCTTCCCGGTCAAGGATTCCCGACTGGCCTATGAGGTAGCCGAGTTGGGCGCGGCTGTCGCTGCCGAGGGTGGCGGCGAGTTTGGCGATGTGTTCGCGGGCGGTGCGGATGTTGAGGCCGAGGCGGTCGGCGATGACGGCGTCCGTGTGGCCTTCGATCAGGAGTGCGGCGATGGCGCGTTGCCGTGCGGTGACGCCGTCCAGGGACGGGCGCGGGGCAACAGGCTCCGGATGCATGGGGGTGGCCAGCCGCCACAGGCGGTCGAACGTCGTCACGAAGTGCTTGACCAGCGCGGGATGGCGGATCTCCAGGGCGAGTTGGCCGTCATCGTCCGCCGGGATGAAGGCGACGGTCCGGTCCACGATCAACAGCCGGTCGGTGACCTCGTCGAGGGACCGGCACTCCACGTCGCCCTTGAGCTGTTCCGTGTAGCCGAGCACGCCCAGCGAGTGGCGCTGCGTGTGCTGGTAGAGGGTGCGGATACGGCCGCCGTGGTCGAGGAGCGCCTGGTCGCGCGGCCTGGCCACGGCCCGTGCGCGCTCGATGCGTTCACGGCTGTAAGGGGTGTGCGGCTGGACGCTGAGCAGCTCGCGGGTGGCGCCGAGGAGCGCCTCGTCCAGCGCCTGGTTGATCCGCTCGGTGCCGCTCAGGATGCGGAGGGCGGGGGTGTCGTACGACTGCCTCGGGGCGGCGATCCTCAGCAACGGCTCGAAGGAATCGACCAGTTCGGCCTCCCGGCGGCGTTCCTCCGCGATGCGGCTCTCGGCGGAGTCCAGCAGGCGGTGCAGGGCCACTGCCGGGGCGACCGGTTCAAGTCGGGCCAGATCGTGGGGAGTCGGATGCAGTAACCCGAACTGCACGAGGCACGGGGCCGGTTGGGCGTCGCCGGCCGCGATCCAGCCCTCGTGCAGCGCCCGCCCGTACAGCTCTCTTCCCGCTGCGCACAGCTTCTCCGCGCCGTGTTCCCGGTGGTTCACCGCTCGGTCACCTCCCCGTCCAGGATGCCGGATCGCGCTATCAGATAACCGAGTTGGGCCCTGCTGTCGCTGCCGAGCGTGGTCGCCAGCTTCGCGATGTGCTCGCGGGCCGTGCGGACGTTCATACCGAGGCGGTCGGCGATGACGGCGTCCGTGTGGCCCTTGACGAGGAGCGCCGCGATCGTGTGCTGGCGGGGGGTGACCGTGTCCAACGCCGGGTGCTGGACCGCCGGTTCGGGGTACAGGGGGGTCGCCAGGTGCCACAGGCGGTCGAACGTCGTCACGAAGTACTTCACCACCGCCGGGTGCCGCACCTCCAGCGCCAGGCTGTTGTCCTCGTTCGCCGGGATGAACGCGACGGCGCCGTCCACGGCGATCAGCCGGTCCGTGATCTCGTCCAGCGTCCGGCAGGATGCGTCGCCGTGCAGGCGTTCGTGGAGCGCCTTGATGGAGGGGGCGTTGCGCATCGTGTGCTGGTAGAGGGTGCGGATACGGCAGCCTCGGTCGAGGGCTTGCTGGTCTCGGGGGACGGATACGGCGCGGGCGGCTTCGATGGGGGCGCCGTGCAGGTTCGTGTTGGGCTGGATGGTGAGGATCTCCTGCGCGGCCTCTGCCACCGCTTCGGTGATGGCCTGGTTGATGCGGGGTTTGCCGCTGAGGACGGTGAGCGTCGGCGTGCTCGCCGGTGGCATGTCCGCGTCCAGCCGTACCAGCCGCTCGAACGTCGTCGCCAGCCGCTCCTCCCGCTGCCGCTCCTCGGCGATCCGGCCGGCCGACCGGCGCAGCATCCTGTGCAGCGCCAGGGACGGCGAGACCGGCTCCAGCCGGGTCAGGTCGTCCACCGCGGGGTGCAGCAGCCCCACGTCCACCAGGCACGGAGCGACCTCCGCCTCTGACGCCGCGATGTGCCCCTCCTTCAGCGCGCGTTCGTACAACTCCGTTCCCGGCGCGCAGAGTTCCTCCGTTCCGTGGGGTGGGTGCGGCGCTGTCATTCTGCGGCTTCCTTCTGCTTGAGAATTCCGGATTCGGCGATGAGATAGCCGAGTTGGGCTCGGCTGTCGCTGCCGAGGGTGGCGGCGAGCCTGGCGATGTGTTCGCGGGCGGTGCGGATGTTGAGGCCGAGGCGGTCGGCGATCACCGCGTCGGTGTGGCCCTCCACGAGGAGCCGTGCGATGGCGCGCTGGCGCGGGGTGACGCCGTCCAGGGACGGCTGCCGGGCGGCCGTCGGGTGCATGGGGGTGGCGAGGTTCCACAGGCGGTCGAAGGTGGTGGTCAGGTAGTCGATGAGCGCCGGGTGGCGGATCTCCAGGGCGAGCGTGCGGTCCTTGTTCGCGGGGATGAACGCGACTGCGCCGTCGATGATGATGAGGCGGTCGGTGACCTCGTCGAGGGTGCGGGCCTCGGCGTCGCCGCGGAGCTGGTCGTAGCGGGCGATGACCTCGGTCCGGTGCCGCTGGGTGTGCTGGTAGAGCGTGCGGATCCGGCCGCCCCGGTCGAGGAGCGCCTGGTCGCGGTGGAGCGAGGCGCCCAGGGTCTTGGCGAGGTGGCTGCTGGCGGAGGGCTGCACGGCGAGCAGTTCGTGGGTCGCCTCGGCCATGGCGTCGGCGATCGCCTGGTTGATGCGGGCGTCACCGCCGAGGACGGTGAGCTCCGGCGTACCCGTCGTCTGCCCGCTGCCGAACCGCAGCAGCCGCTCGAACGTCTCGGTCAGCCGCTCCTCCCGCCGCCGTTCGTCGGCGATCCGGCGGGCGGAGCGGCGGAGCATACGGTGCAGGGCGAGGGCGGGGGAGACGGGTTCGAGCCGGGTCGGGTCGTCGACGGCGGGGTGGAGCAGGCCGAAGTCGACCAGGCAGGGGAGCAACTCCGCTTCGGATGCCGGGACGTGGTTCTCGCGCAGGGCGCGGGTGTACAGGTTCAGGCCCGCCTCGCACAGCTCCTCCACGCCGTGGGGTGGGTGGGGCACCGTCATGTGTCGGTTTCCTTCTGCTCAAGGATTCCGGACTGGCCTATGAGGTAGCCGAGTTGGGCGCGGCTGTCGCTGCCCAGGGCCGCGGCGAGTTTGGCGATGTGTTCGCGGGCCGTGCGGATGTTGAGGCCGAGGCGGTCGGCGATGACGGCGTCCGTGTGGCCTTCGATCAGGAGTGCGGCGATGGCGCGCTGGCGGGGGGTGACGCCGTCGGACGGGAGCTGCTGGGCGGCCTCGGGGTACATGGGGGTGGCCAGGCGCCACAGGCGGTCGAACGTCGTCGCCAGGTGGGCGACCGTGGGGCGGTGGCGTATCTCTACGGCCGTCGTGCGTTCGGGGTTCGCCGGGATGAAGGCGACCGCGCGGTCCAGGACGATGAGGCGGTCGGGGACTTCGTCGAGGGTGCGCACCTCGACGTCGCCGGCGAGGAACTCGTAGTGCGCGAGTACGGCCGGGTCGTGGCGCGACGTGTGCTGGTACAGGGTGCGCATCCGGCCGCCCCTCGACAGCATCTCCTGCTCCTTCGGCAGGGCGAGCGCCAGCGAGGAGACGGGGCGCTTGCCGCCGGGCTGCACGGTGAGGATCTCCTCCGAGGAGGCGAGCATGGCCTGCCGGATCGCGTCGTCGATGCGGTCGAGGCTGTCCAGGAGGACGAAGCCGGGGGGCTGCTCGGCGGCGGAGTGCGAGTGCGAGTGGCGGTGCCGGTGCTCGTGCTCGGCGAGGGCCAGGAGCGGTACGAAGGACTCGGCCAGGCGGGTCTCACGCTGCCTGCGCTCCGCGATCTCCTGCGCGATGGTGCGCAGCAGTCTGGGGAGGGCCAGCGCGGGCGGGAGGGGGCGGAGCGTGCCGGGGACGTCCAGGCTGGGGAGGAGCAGGCCGGTGGTGGTCAGGCAGGGGAGCGGTTCGGCCTCCGCCGCGGGGATACGGTGGCCGCTCAGCGCCCGCGCGTAGAGCGCGAGGCCCTCCTCGCACACTTCCTCGGTGCTGTGACGGTGTGCTTCCACGTCACCTCATTGCTCCCTGTCCAGGATTCCGGACTGGGCGATGAGGTATCCGAGCTGGGCGCGGCTGCCGCTGCCGAGGGCGGTGGCGAGCTTGGCGATGTGGGCGCGGCAGGTGCGGACGTTCATGCCGAGGCGCCGGGCGATGGCTTCGTCGACGTGGCCTTCGATGAGGAGCTTGGCGATGGAGTGCTGGATCTCGGTCAGACCGTCGGCGGCGGCTTCGTAGGGGGTGCCGGTGGTCATCGGGACGGCGCGGGTCCACATGAACTCGAAGACCTTGACCAGGTATCCGACGAGGCCGGGATGCCTGAGTTCCAAGGCGACCTGGCGGTCGTCCCGCACGGGGATGAAGGCGACGGTCTCGTCGCAGATGATCAGGCGTTCGACGAGTTCGTCGATGGTGCGGTACTCGACCTTGCCGTCCGCGAAATGGTCCACATAGGCGAGCCGGTCCGGGGTGTACCTCGCCGTGTGCTGATAGAGGGTCCTGATCCGGACCCCGCGTTCGATCAGCGGCCTGTCGCGTTCCAGGGCTTCCATGAGCCGGCTCTCGGGGTGGCGGGCGCTGGGCTGGACCGTGAGCATCTCGTTGCGGCATTGGGCTGTGGCCAGATCCAGCGCGGCGTTGATCCGGTCCAGCCCTTCCAGGACCGTGATCGAGTGGGTCGGCGTGGTGTGCCGGGTGGTCAGCGCCATGAACGGTTCGAACGCCTCGGCCAACTCGATCGACGTGCGCCTTCGTGCGGTGATCTCGTGTTCCAGCGGAGTGAGCCGCTGAGCCAGAGCGATCGTGGGGGGAACGGGAAGCATCCAGTTCGCGTCGTCCGGGTCGGGGTGCAGCAGGGCGAACTCCATCAGGCACGGAGCCGCGTCCACCCTCGAACGGGCGATGCGTCCAGAGCTCAGGGCATCCGCATAGAGACGGCCGCCTTCTTCACACAGCTCCGTCAAGGCATGGGGATGTTTACCTTTAGTCCGATTCATCACGAAATCTCCACCCCCCAGGGTCCTGAACATGCAGGAACATGATGCACCGATCGTGTGGCCATGACGTGCCTGAATAAGCCATCGTCGTACTCGACGGGGGAAGAGGAGACCTTCAGAATGAGGACGAAGCCGACTATGAGCAAGAGAATGCTTCGCTCGGTGACTGTTGTGGCCCTCTCCGCTGTCGTTGCCTTTGGGGTGTCGGGTTTCTCCTCGGGGGCGAAGGGCGAGGAGCGGGTCGGTGGCGACATTCGGTCATCGTCGACTGTTCTCGCGGCGGATAGCGGCGACAAGGCCGTCGCTTTCCCGAACGACAGTGTTTGGAGCTGACGGTGACCACCCCACCCGACGACCGCTCCTTCCGCCGCGAAATGGCCACCGCCTACCGCTCCGGCTGGCACTTCATCGACCTGGTCACCGCCATCCCCCACAACGGTGACTCGCTGATGGTGACGGTGTTCGGTGAGCCGGTGGTGGTCACGCGGGACGAGGACGGCGACGTGCGGGCGTACCGGTGTCTGCGGCGGCCCCGTGGCGCGCCGCAGCCGGTGCAGTGTGCCATCCGGTACGGAATGATCTTTGTGAACCTCGATCGACGAGACCACAGGCTGACGGACGCGGAGCCCCCCACCTCGCGGACCGTTTCGGCCACCCCCCGCAGTGCCTGACGCGATTCCCCCGTCGTAAAAGATCGCTCAGGTGCTTCCCCCCGCAGCGGCGTCACCGTGACCTGAACACGGTGACGCCGCTGTGTTTTACAGCGACATTTCACGCTTTGCAGCGATCTCCCGGTTGGCCGGAAACCGCCCCTGGGGCCCCAGGGTTCAC
>NZ_LIRL01000274.1 GCF_001419795.1 Streptomyces niveiscabiei | reverse complement strand
TCTCCGTACGGATCTTCGGGCTCAGCTCCTGGGCGATCCTGCTCCCCGAAGTGCTGATGGGGATCGGTACGGTCGCGGTGGTGTACGCGGCGGTACGGCGCCGGTTCTCGCCGGGCGCGGGTCTGATCGCCGGGGCCACCATGGCGTCGACGCCGGTCGCCGCGCTGATGTTCCGCTTCAACAACCCTGACGCGATGCTCGCGTTGCTCATGGCGGTGGCCTGCTACCTCGTCGTCCGCGCGCTGGAGGACGGGCGGACCAAGTGGCTGCTCTGGGCGGGCGCGGCGATCGGGTTCGCGTTCCTCGCGAAGACGCTCCAGGCGTTCCTGATCCTGCCCGCGCTGGCCGCTGTGTACGGGGTCTGCGCGCCGGTTTCTGTCAGGAAGCGGCTGGGTCAACTCGCCGCCGCCACCGGGGCGTTGGTCGTCTCCGGCGGCTGGTGGGTCGCGATCGTCGAGCTGTGGCCCGCGTCCTCGCGGCCGTACATCGGGGGGTCGCAGAACAACTCCTTCCTCGAACTCACCTTCGGCTACAACGGACTTGGCCGTCTGAACGGCGAGGAGACCGGGTCCGTCGGCGGGGGCGGCGGGGGCGGTGGCACCGGGCAGTGGGGTGAGACCGGCTGGGACCGGATGTTCAACTCCGAGATCGGCGGCCAGATCTCGTGGCTGCTGCCCGCCGCGCTGATCCTGCTGGTGGGTGGGCTGGTCGCTACGCGCAGGCTCAAGAGGGCGTCCGTGACGCGGAGTTCGTTCCTCGTGTGGGGCGGGTCGCTGCTGATGACGGCGATCGTCTTCAGCTACATGGCGGGGATCTTCCACCAGTACTACACGGTGGCGCTCGCGCCCTACATCGCGGCGGTCGTCGGGATGGGCGCGGGGCTGTTGTGGGAGAAGCGGGCCGAGATCTGGGCGTCGCTCACCCTCGCGGCTGCGGTCGTCTCGGCGGCTGCCTGGGGGTACGTGCTGCTCAACCGGACGCCGGATTACCTGCCTTGGCTGAAGTGGCTGGTGCTGGTGGGTGGGCTGACCGGGGCGCTCGGGCTCATCTTCGCCGGGCGCATCAGCCGTCGACTCGCGCTGGCTGCGGCCTCGGTGAGCCTCGTGGCTGCGCTGGGCGGGCCTACGGCGTACACGATCAGCACGCTTCAGGAGGGGCACACCGGGTCGATCGTGACGGCGGGTCCTGCGGGGGCGTCGATGATGGGCGGCCGGGGTG
>NZ_LIRL01000273.1 GCF_001419795.1 Streptomyces niveiscabiei | reverse complement strand
GGGTGGGGGGTTACCGGCCAGGTTGTGGTCGGGGGGAGCAGGAGCAGCAGGGCGTAGAGGGTTTTGGGCATACGTAGAGCGTTGTCCTCGGGGGGCGTCCGCGTTCACGCCTGTGGAGTACTTCCCGGTTGTGGACAGCGGCGTCATCCGGGGGTGTACGCGTCCCGTACACTTTTAGCGGCGATCCGGGTCACCGGGTCGACTTCGCACGCCCCGGTACGGGGCCGGAAACGGTCCGTACTCTGCGCCTCTCGGTCCTCGTGGCTCGGCGCATCGCGGGCGTCAGGCGCGGGAACCGTCCGGTTTCCGCGGCACAACCGAGAAAACTAGGNNAAGATGAAGCGCTTCATCTTCACCGAGCGCAACGGCATCTACATCATCGACCTGCTCCAGTCGCTGTCGTACATCGACCGCGCCTACGAGTTCGTCAAGGAGACCGTCGCCCACGGCGGCACGGTCATGTTCGTCGGCACGAAGAAGCAGGCGCAGGAGGCCATCGCCGAGCAGGCGACCCGCGTCGGCATGCCGTACGTCAACCAGCGCTGGCTGGGCGGCATGCTCACCAACTTCTCGACCGTCTACAAGCGCCTCCAGCGCCTGAAGGAGCTCGAGCTCATCGACTTCGAGGACGTCGCCGCGTCCGGTCTGACCAAGAAGGAACTCCTCGTGCTCTCGCGCGAGAAGGCCAAGCTGGAGAAGACCCTCGGTGGTATCCGCGAGATGTCCAAGGTGCCCAGCGCCGTCTGGATCGTGGACACCAAGAAGGAGCACATCGCCGTCGGCGAGGCGCGCAAGCTGAACATCCCGGTCGTCGCGATCCTCGACACCAACTGCGACCCCGACGAGGTCGACTACAAGATCCCGGGCAACGACGACGCGATCCGCTCCGTCACCCTGCTCACCCGCGTCATCGCCGACGCCGTCGCCGAGGGCCTCATCTCCCGTTCCGGCGTCAACACCGGCGACAAGGGTGACAAGGCCGCCGCCGAGCCGCTCGCCGCCTGGGAGCGCGACCTGCTCGAGGGCGAGAAGAAGGCCGACGAGGCCCCCGCCGCCGAGGCGCCCGCCGCCGAGGCTGCTGAGACCCCCGCCGAGGCGCCCGCCGCTGAGGCTCCGGCCGAGGAGGCCCCGGTCGCCGAGGCCGCCGCCGAGGTCGAGGCCCCGGCCGCCGAGGCCGAGCAGGCCTGATCCGCCACCGTCAGCGTTGACGGCGGGGGCGACGACATCCGAGTCGCCCCCGCCGTTCACCCGCAGGTCCCGCGCCACCGCTACACGTAGGCCGGGACCGGGTAGATCTTCCAGACTTCGAGAAAGACTTACAGACTCATGGCGAACTACACCGCCGCCGACGTCAAGAAGCTCCGCGAGCTCACCGGTGCCGGCATGATGGACTGCAAGAAGGCCCTGGACGAGGCCGACGGCAACGTCGAGAAGGCCGTCGAGGCGCTGCGCATCAAGGGCCAGAAGGGCGTCGCCAAGCGCGAGGGCCGCTCCGCCGAGAACGGCGCCGTGGTCTCGATCATCGCGGACGACAACTCCTCCGGCGTCCTCGTCGAGCTGAAGTGCGAGACCGACTTCGTCGCCAAGGGCGAGAAGTTCCAGGCCGTCGCCCAGCAGATCGCCGAGCACGTCGTCAAGACGTCCCCGGCCGACCTCGCCGCCCTCCTCGGCTCCGAGATCGAGGCCGGCAAGACCGTCCAGGCCTTCGTCGACGAGGCCAACGCCAACCTCGGCGAGAAGATCGTCCTCGACCGCTTCGCGCAGTACAGCGACGGCTTCGTCCTCGCGTACATGCACCGCACGATGCCCGACCTGCCCCCGCAGATCGGTGTCCTCGTCGAGCTGGACAAGCCGAACGCCGAGGTCGCCAAGGGCGTCGCGCAGCACATCGCCGCGTTCGCGCCGAAGTACCTCACCAAGGACGACGTCCCGGCCGAGATCGTCGAGTCGGAGCGCCGTATCGCCGAGGAGACCACCCGCGCCGAGGGCAAGCCCGAGGCCGCGATCGCCAAGATCGTCGAGGGTCGCGTGAACGGCTTCTTCAAGGACGCCACGCTGCTCGGCCAGCCCTACGCGCTGGACAACAAGAAGTCCGTCCAGAAGATCCTGGACGAGGCCGGTGTCACCCTGAAGCGCTTCACGCGTATCAAGGTCGGCATCTGAGTCCGTACCGCGACGAGCACCCGATCCCGATAAGGTCGGGTGCGCGTGACGGACGACCGCAGATCTGACAAGGAGGCCATTGCCGCGCACGGGTTGCGAACACATCCCACCGGCAGTGGCCTTCTTCGTATGTGCACCACGTGAAAGAGACGGGATCACCCATGACCCAGAAGAGCGACGACGGCAAGGTACGCGGCCGGTTCATGCTGAAGCTGTCCGGCGAGGCGTTCGCCGGTGGCGGCGGCCTGGGTGTGGACCCCGACGTGGTGCACAAGATCGCCCGTGAGATCGCCGCGGTCGTCCGCGACGGCGCGCAGATCGCCGTCGTCATCGGCGGCGGCAACTTCTTCCGGGGCGCCGAACTCCAGGTCCGCGGCATGGACCGGGCCCGCTCGGACTACATGGGCATGCTCGGCACCGTCATGAACTGCCTCGCCCTCCAGGACTTCCTGGAGAAGGAGGGCATCGACAGCCGGGTCCAGACCGCCATCACGATGGGCCAGGTCGCCGAGCCGTACATCCCGCTGCGCGCCGTGCGCCACCTGGAGAAGGGGCGCGTCGTCATCTTCGGCGCGGGCATGGGCATGCCGTACTTCTCCACCGACACCACCGCCGCCCAGCGCGCCCTGGAGATCGACGCCGAGGCGCTCCTCATGGGCAAGAACGGCGTCGACGGGGTCTACGACTCCGACCCGAAGACCAACCCGGACGCGGTCAAGTTCGACGCGCTCGGCTACGGCGACGTCATCACCCGCGACCTCAAGGTCGCCGACGCCACCGCCATCACGCTGTGCCGCGACAACAAGCTGCCCATCCTCGTCTTCGAGCTGCTGGCCGAGGGCAATATCGCGCGCGCCGTCAAGGGTGAGAAGATCGGCACTCTGGTGGGTGACCAGGACACCCGGGCCTGACCGGGGGATGGACAATGTCCTGCCGGTCGGGAACCGTGCAGGAAGAAGACGCGACGCAGCCGGCCGCCGCCGACAGGCACCCGCAGCCGGGCCTACTCAAGACACGCAGGAGCAAGTGGTGATCGAAGAGACCCTCCTCGAAGCCGAGGAGAAGATGGAGAAGGCCGTCGTGGTCGCCAAGGAGGACTTCGCCGCGATCCGCACCGGCCGTGCGCACCCGGCGATGTTCAACAAGATCGTGGCCGAGTACTACGGGGCACCGACGCCGATCAACCAGCTGGCCTCGTTCTCCGTGCCGGAGCCGCGCATGGCCGTCGTCACCCCGTTCGACAAGACGGCGCTGCGCAACATCGAGCAGGCGATCCGGGACTCCGACCTCGGGGTCAACCCCAGCAACGACGGCAACATCATCCGCGTCAACTTCCCCGAGTTGACCGAGGAGCGGCGCCGCGACTACATCAAGGTCGCGCGCGGCAAGGCCGAGGACTCCCGGGTCTCCATCCGCGCCGTGCGCCGCAAGGCCAAGGACACCCTGGACAAGCTCGTCAAGGACAAGGAGTCCGGCGAGGACGAGGTCCGCCGCGCGGAGAAGGAGCTCGACGACCTGACCGCGAAGTACGTCGCTCAGGTGGACGAGCTGCTCAAGCACAAAGAAGCGGAGCTGCTCGAAGTCTGATGAACGACTCTTCCTGGGGGGCGCCGCCACAGTCCGGGCAGGCCGGGTATTGGGGGGGCGCTCCGGCGGGTCCCGCGTACGATGCGCCGCAGGCGCAGCAGACTCGCCCCATGCCCATCGTGCCCCACGACGAGACCCCGTCGGCGCAGCCCCAGGCGGCGGTGCCGCAGAATCCGGAGCCCATGGCCGACGAGCGGCAGCCCGCGCCGCAGAAGAAGAGCGCGGGGCGTGACCTGGGCGCGGCCATAGGGGTCGGGGTCGGGCTCGGGGTGGTGATCGTCGCCTCGCTGTTCATCGTCAAGGCCGTGTTCGTCGGGGTGATAGCGGTCGCCGTCGTCGTCGGGCTGTGGGAGCTGACCAGTCGGCTCCAGGAACGCAAGGGGATCAAGGCGCCGCTGGTGCCGCTCGCCGTCGGCGGTGCGGCGATGGTCGTCGCCGGGTACGTGCGGGGGCCCGAGGGGGCCTGGGTCGCCATGGCGCTCACGGCCCTCGCGGTGCTGGTCTGGCGGATGACGGAACCTCCCGAGGGATACCTCAAGGACGTCACCGCCGGGGTCTTCGCCGCGTTCTACGTGCCCTTCCTGGCCACGTTCGTCGCGCTGATGCTCACCGCAGACGACGGGCACCGCCGGGTGGTCGTCTTCCTGGTCCTGACGGTCGTCAGCGACACGGGGGCGTACGCCGTCGGCTGGCGCTTCGGCAAGCACAAGCTCGCGCCCCGCATCAGCCCCGGCAAGACCCGCGAGGGCCTGTTCGGAGCGATCGCGTTCGCCATGGTCGCGGGCGCCCTGCTCATGCAGTACGTCATCGAGGACGGCACCTGGTGGCAGGGCCTC
This sequence comes from Streptomyces niveiscabiei, assembly GCF_001419795.1. Lineage (GTDB taxonomy): Bacteria > Actinomycetota > Actinomycetes > Streptomycetales > Streptomycetaceae > Streptomyces > Streptomyces niveiscabiei. The sequence goes on along the minus strand of NZ_LIRL01000273.1, from coordinate 6,070 downwards.
CTCCTCGGCCTCGCGGTCGCCGCGAGCGCGACGCTGGGTGACCTCGGCGAGTCGATGATCAAGCGGGACCTGGGCATCAAGGACATGGGAACCCTGCTGCCGGGCCACGGCGGCATCATGGACCGGCTGGACTCTCTGCTCCCCACGGCGCCGGTGGTGTGGTCGTTGCTGGTGCTGTTCGTCGGTTCCGGCTGAACCCGCTCGAAGCGTGGAGCCCTCGCCCTTCCTGGGCGGGGGCTCTTTGCGTAGGGTGCCGCGCATGGCGTGGGGGAGACGGGGGTACGGCGAGCTGCCGTGCGAGTACTGCGGTGAGCCCGTCCCGCAGAACGGGCGGCGGTTCCGGAAGAAGTACTGCGGGTGGAAGCACCGGAGGAAGGCGTCGCGGCTCAGGAGGGTCTTCGATCTGATCGACGGCCTCATCGACTTGATCACGAGCTGAGGCACCCTCCCGAGTCTGCGACACTGGACGAGCTATGCCTAAGCCTGGAGAACTTACTTTCGTTGCCCCCCGCGGAGCCAAGAAGCCGCCGCGGCATCTTGCTGATCTCTCGCCCGCTGAGCGGAAAGAGGTCGTTGCCGAGGTCGGGGAGAAGCCGTTTCGTGCGAAGCAGCTTTCGCAGCACTATTTTGCGCGGTACGCGCATGATCCGGCGGAGTGGACTGATATTCCGGCGGGGGCGCGGGGGAAGCTTCAGGAAGCGCTGTTTCCTGAGCTGATGAGTGTCGTGCGGCATCTGTCGACCGATGAGGGGGCCACTCGCAAGACGCTGTGGCGGCTGTTCGACGGGACGCTCGTCGAGTCGGTGCTGATGCGGTACCCGGACCGGGTGACGATGTGTATCAGCTCGCAGGCCGGGTGTGGGATGAACTGCCCGTTCTGTGCGACGGGGCAGGCGGGTCTCGACCGGAATCTGTCCACCGCCGAGATCGTGCACCAGATCGTGGACGGGATGCGGGCGCTCCGGGACGGGGAAGTGCCTGGAGGGCCTGCCCGGCTCTCCAACATCGTCTTCATGGGGATGGGCGAGCCGCTCGCCAACTACAAGCGCGTCGTCGGTGCCATTCGCGCGCTCACCGACCCGAACCCCGACGGGCTCGGGCTCTCGCAGCGCGGGATCACCGTGTCGACCGTAGGGCTCGTCCCGGCGATCAACCGGTTCGCGGACGAGGGACTCAAGTGCCGGCTCGCGATCTCGCTGCACGCGCCTGACGACGAGCTGCGCGACACCCTCGTACCCGTCAACACCCGGTGGAAGGTCCGCGAGGTGCTGGACGCCGGGTTCGAGTACGTGGAGAAGTCGGGGCGGCGGCTGTCGATCGAGTACGCGCTGATCCGGGACATCAACGACCAGGGGTGGCGCGGGGACCGGCTGGGGCGGCTGCTGCGGGGGAAGCCCGTGCACGTCAATCTCATTCCGCTCAATCCGACGCCCGGCTCGAAGTGGACCGCGTCGCGGCCCGAGGACGAGAAGGCGTTCGTGGAGGCGATCGCGGCGCACGGCGTGCCGGTCACCGTCCGGGACACCCGGGGGCAGGAGATCGACGGGGCGTGTGGACAGCTCGCCGCTACCGAACGGTAAGCTCGTAGTCGTACAGTCATATATCCGACAGGGGAGCGCGACAGCGCTGAGAGTGCGGCGAACGGGCCGCAGACCCTCTGAACCTCGCCCAGGTCATTCTGGGTAGGAAGTTCGGTCATCACCGTGAAGAAGTTCGTCGTCGTCGCCGTGGGTCTCGGCATGGTCGCGCTGTCCGCGTGCGGATCATCGGACAAGTCCGATGGTCAGGCCGCTTCCGGCTCGGGGTCCAAGACCGTCACCCTCGTCAGCCACAGCTCCTGGGCCGTCTCCAAGCCCGTCCTCGCCGCCTTCGAGAAGACCTCCGGCTACCAGGTCAAGGTCCTCACCGACGGCGACGCCGGGCAGGCCGTCAACAAGGCGATCCTGACGAAGGACAACCCGCAGGGCGACGTCTTCTTCGGCGTCGACAACACCCTCCTGTCCCGCGCCCTCGACAACGGCCTCTTCCAGCCGTACGAGGCGAAGGGCCTGGCGCAGGTCGGCGAGGAGTACCAGCTCGACGCGGGCAAGCACCGGGTCACGCCGATCGACTACGGCGACATCTGCGTCAACTACGACAAGAAGTACTTCGCCGACCACAAGCTCGCGCCGCCGGCGTCGTACGACGACCTGATCAAGCCCGAGTACAAGAACCTGCTGGTCACCGAGAACGTCTCGACGTCCTCGCCGGGGCTCGGCTTCCTACTGGGGACGGCCGCGAAGTACGGGGACGACGGCTGGCAGGACTACTGGAAGAAGCTGAAGGCGAACGGCGTCGAGGTCGTCGACGGCTGGGACCAGGCGTACAACGAGGCGTTCTCGGGGTCGGCCGGCGGCAGGAAGGCGAAGGGGGACCGGCCGCTCGTCGTGTCGTACGCGTCCTCCCCGCCCGCCGAGGTGATCTACGCCGACCCGAAGCCGGCGACCGCGCCGACCGGGGTCGCCGAGGGCACCTGCTTCCGGCAGGTCGAGTTCGCCGGGCTGCTCAGCAACGCGAAGAACACGGCGGGCGGCAAGGCGCTGATCGACTTCCTGATCGGCCGGGAGTTCCAGCAGGACATGCCGCTGAACATGTTCGTGTACCCGGTGCTTCGAGGGGCCGCCGTACCGGCCGAGTTCACGAAGTTCGGCCCCGCCGCGAAGTCCCCCGCGACCATGGCCCCGGCGAAGATCGCCGCCGAGCGTGACGACTGGGTCAAGACGTGGGCCTCTCTCGTCCTCAAGTAGTCCGGCTGGGCCTGATGGCCCTGCCGCTCGCGTTCTTCGGGATCTTCTTCGCCTACCCGGTCGTCGCGATCCTGCTGCGCGGCCTGCACGCGGACGGCACCTGGCAGCTCGGCCGGCTGTGGGACGTCCTCGGCCAGTCCGACATCCGGCACGTCCTGTGGTTCACGACCTGGCAGGCCCTCGCGTCCACCGCGCTGACCCTGCTGATCGCCCTGCCGGGCGCGTACGTCTTCGCCCGCCTCGACTTCCCCGGCCGCAGCGTGCTGCGCGCGGTCGTCACCGTCCCGTTCGTGCTGCCGACGGTCGTCGTCGGTACGGCGTTCCTGGCGCTCGTCGGCCGGGGCGGCCTCACCGACGAGCTGTGGGGCGTACGGCTGGACACGACCGTGTGGGCGATCCTGCTGGCGCACGTCTTCTTCAACTACGCGGTCGTCGTGCGGACCGTCGGCGGGCTGTGGGCGCAGCTCGACCCGCGGCAGGAGGAGGCGGCGCGGGTGCTGGGGGCGTCGCGGCTGCGGGCGTTCGCGAGGGTCACGCTGCCCGCGCTCGGGCCGGCCGTCGCGGCTGCCGCGCTGATGGTGTTCCTGTTCACGTTCACGTCGTTCGGGGTCGTGCAGATCCTCGGCGGGCCGACGTTCTCGACCCTGGAGGTCGAGATCTACCGGCAGACGTCCGAGATCTTCGACCTGTCGACGGCCGCTGTGCTCACGGTCGTCCAGTTCGCGGCGGTGGGGGCGATCCTCGCGGTGCACGCGTGGACCGTACGGCGGCGGGAGACGGCGCTGCGGCTGGTGGACGCGTCGCTGACGGCGCGCAGGCCGCGCGGGGGGCAGTGGGTGCTGCTGGCGGGGGTGCTCGTTTCCGTCGCCTTGTTGCTGCTGCTCCCGCTCGCCGTCCTGGTCCAACGCTCCCTCGGGGGAACGGACTTCGCGTACTATCGGGCGCTGACCTCCGACGACGGGAACGTGTTCCTGGTGCCGCCGATCGAGGCGGTCGGCAACTCGCTGGAGTACGCGGTCGTCGCGACCGGGATCGCCGTGCTGATCGGGGGCCTGGCCGCCGCCGCGCTCGCCCGGCGTGATGCGGGGCGGCTGGTGCGGGGGTTCGACGCGCTGCTGATGCTGCCGCTCGGGGTGTCGGCGGTGACCGTCGGGTTCGGGTTCCTGATCTCGCTCGACGAACCGCCGCTGGATCTGCGGAGTTCGTGGCTGCTCGTGCCGCTCGCGCAGGCGCTCGTGGGGGTGCCGTTCGTGGTGCGGACGATGCTGCCGGTGCTGCGGGCGGTGGACCAGCGGCTGCGGGAGGCCGCCGCTGTGCTCGGGGCGTCGCCGTGGCGGGTGTGGCGGGAGGTCGATCTCCCTTTGGTGCGGCGGGCGTTGCTCGTCGCGGCCGGGTTCGCATTCGCTGTGTCGCTCGGGGAGTTCGGGGCGACCGTGTTCATCGCGCGGCCCGACAATCCGACGCTGCCCGTCGCCGTGGCGCGGCTGCTGGGGCGGGCCGGGGAGCTCAACTACGGGCAGGCGATGGCCCTTTCGACGATCCTGATGCTGGTGTGCGCGGTGGCTCTGCTGGTGCTGGAGCGGCTGCGGACCGAGCGGAGCGGGGAGCTGTAGATGCTGAGGCTTGAGGGTGCGACCGTGCGGTTCGGGGGGCGGGCCGTGCTGGACGCCGTCGATCTGGAGGTCGGGGAGCACGAGGTGGTGTGTGTGCTCGGGCCCAGCGGGAGCGGGAAGTCGACGTTGCTGCGGGTGGTCGCCGGGCTTCAATCCCTCGACGCCGGGCGGGTGTTGCTTGGAGGGAAGGACCAGGGCGGGGTGCCCGTGCATCGGCGGGAAGTGGGGCTGATGTTCCAGGACCATCAGCTGTTTCCGCAGCGGGATGTCGCCGGGAACGTCGCGTTCGGGCTGCGGATGCACGGTGCCTCGCGGGGGGAACAGGCGTCGCGGGTCGAGGAGTTGCTCGACCTCGTCGGGCTGCCGGGGGCCGGGCGGCGGGCCGTGGGGGCGTTGTCCGGGGGTGAGCAGCAGCGGGTCGCGCTGGCGCGGGCGCTGGCTCCCCGGCCACGGCTGCTCATGCTGGACGAGCCGTTGGGGCAGCTGGACCGGTCGCTGCGGGAGCGGCTCGTCGTCGAACTCCGGGAGCTGTTCGGGGGGTTGGGGACGACCGTGCTCGCTGTCACGCACGACCAGGGGGAGGCGTTCGCCCTCGCCGACCGGGTCGTCGTGATGCGGGACGGGCGGATCGCCCAGTCCGGTACGCCGCTCGATGTGTGGCAGCGGCCCGCCGACGCGTTCGTCGCGCGGTTCCTCGGCTTCGAGAACGTCGTATCCGCCTCGGTCCAGGGGGAGTTCGCGCTCACGCCGTGGGGGAAGGTGCCGGTGCCCGCCGGGTCGGCGCAGGGGGAGCGGGACGTGCTGGTGCGGGCCGCCGGGGTGCGGATCGGGGAAGGGGTGCGCTGCACCGTCGTGGGGCGGACCTTCAAAGGGACGCACGTCGCCGTGCAGTTGGCGCCCGAGGGGGGTGCGCCCCGGCTGGAGGCGGCGGTGGCCCTGCGGGCGGCGCCGGCCGTCGGGGACGTCGTCGGGGTGGGGTTCGACGCGGCCGAAGTGGTCGTTCTCGGCGGGGACGAATCGGTCTAGCGTCGGGGTATGACGCTTCTTTCGCACGACCGTTACTGCGACGAGATCGCCCTGCGGGTCGGGGAGCTGAGGGCCGTGGTGGGGTCCGGGGTGGACCTTGGGGCCGCCGTGCCGACCTGTCCGGAGTGGTCCGTCGAGGATCTGGTGCGGCATGTCGGGGGCGCGCTCGGGTGGGTCGAGCGGATGGTGCGGGCGCGGTCCGAGGAACGGCTGCCCGAGGTCGCCGCGCCCGAGTTCGCGGGGGATGCCGGGGCGCTCGGGGCGTGGCTGGAGGAGACCGGGCGCGGGGTCGTGGAGGCGCTGCGGGACGCCGGGGCCGAGGCGCGGGTGTGGGCCTGGGCGGACCGGTGGGACGCCGGGTTCTGGGCGCGGCGTATGGCGCACGAGCTGACCGTGCACGGCGCCGACGCGGCGTTCGCCGCCGGGGTGCCGTACGGCGTCGCGCCCGAGGTCGCCGCCGACACGCTCGACGAGTGGCTGGAGATCGTCGTGTGGGTGCAGCGGAACATGCCGCACATGGCCGCCGAGGAACTGCGGGAGGCGGCCTCGCGGGGGAGCCTGCATCTGCACGCGACCGATGTGCCGGGGGCCGAGTGGATCGTGGAGTGGGGGGCCGACGGGGTGACGTGGCGGCGGGGGCACGAG